>CAJFUS010000023.1 GCA_904420235.1 Candidatus Neoanaerotignum tabaqchaliae | reverse complement strand
TTTCAAAACTAATTTGCTCATAACCAACATCGCCTTCGGCGATTACAAAATCAGCACAAACCGCTGATTTTATAAAAACCCTCCCCACATAAAAATGTGGGGAGGGTTTTTGTTGGTTACAGACCGGTTCAGGATATATTCCGGAGCCGGTCTTAACTTTACCTCAAAATCAACTTAATATCAGCTTAAACAAAAGCCTTTAGGCAACAGGAGCGCCGCCCTGAACGGCCTCGTCCCTTTTCCTCCGCTCCTCAATGGCCTTTTTGGCCACCATATCTTTAACCTTCATAATTCGTGTTGTGGAGGCTCTTTCATTTTCCTCAAGCTTTTGGCCTATAAACTTAATTGTATCCTGATAATTAGGTATCATAACATTTTCAAGGGCGTTAACCCTGCGCCTTGTGCGCTCTATTTCCTGAGCCATAAGCTGAGCGCTTTTCTCGCTTTGAGCCAGCCTTAAAAGCGGCTCCATAGCGTCTGAAAAGGCTTTCATAGCGCTGTCCAGCTCGCCCGATGTAAAAGCAAGGCCGTAAGGATATATATCGTCCTGATTATTGGCCGTTTTAAAATCGAACCTGGGAACGTTAACGCTCATTATATTTTTTTGCGAAACGTCAACGGCTATTTTCTGCTTAGGCATCATAAGAGCCTCGCCTATAACCTCCTCGCTTAAAACAGCTCTGGCTATAATAAAGCTTTTATATGCCCGCTCAAGAGCCTCCTCGGCCTCTTCGCGCAGTTTTTTATTTTCCCTAACTATATCAAGAAACTGTTTCATAAGCTCATCAAGCTTATCTTTAAGGAGCTTGTGACCTCTTGTGGCTGTTTTAAGCTGCCTTTTAAGGCGCGTCATTTCCATTCGCGTTGGATTAACGTTAATTTTAGCCACACCTATCACTCCTTAGGCATATATTTTTCAAGATACTCGTCTCGTATACGCTTAAGCTCGCTCTTAGGAAGCTTGGCAAGCAGTTTCCAGCCAATCTCAAGGGTCTGCTCAATGCTTCTGTCTGTTCTGAAGCCCTGTGAAACATATTCTTTTTCAAACTCGTCGGCAAAATTGGCGTAAAGCAAATCAACGTCTGAAAGGGCTGATTCTCCAAGTATGGCCATAAGCTCTTTTGCGTCTTTTCCTCTTGAGTAGGCCGCGTAAAGCTGGTTCATTGTGTCGGCGTGGTCCTCTCTTGTTTTGCCTTTGCCTATACCCTTATCCTTAAGCCTGCTTAATGACGGAAGAACGTCAATAGGCGGCTGAAGTCCCTTTTTGTAGAGGTCGCGGCTTAATATTATCTGGCCTTCTGTTATATATCCAGTAAGGTCTGGTATAGGGTGTGTCTTGTCATCCTCGGGCATTGTAAGGATAGGTATCATTGTTATGGAGCCTTCTATGCCCCTCTTTTTACCGGCTCTTTCATACATTGTTGCAAGGTCGGTATAAAGGTATCCTGGATATCCGCGGCGGCCCGGAACCTCTTTTTTAGCGGCCGAAATCTCTCTAAGAGCCTCGGCATAGTTTGTTATATCCGTTATTATAACAAGAACGTGCATGTTCTGTTCAAATGCCAGATATTCCGCTGCCGTAAGGGCCATTTTTGGCGTTGATATACGCTCAACGGCCGGGTCGTTGGCAAGGTTAACAAACACAACAGAACGGTCAATAGCGCCTGTTTCCCTAAAATCGTTAATGAAGAACTCAGCGTCCTCAAATGTAATTCCAACAGCGGCAAAAACTATGGCAAACTTAGAGTCTGTTCCTATAACCTTCGCCTGACGGGCTATCTGAACGGCCAAGTTGGCGTGTGGAAGTCCGGAAGCCGAGAATATAGGCAGCTTTTGTCCCCTAACAAGTGTGTTAAGTCCGTCTATGGCCGAAACTCCAGTTTGAATAAACTCCGACGGATAATCTCTTGCGGCCGGATTAATAGGCGCGCCGTTTACATCAAGACGCTTTTCCGGAATTATTTCAGGTCCGCCGTCTATTGGCTTTCCCATACCGTCAAAAACGCGGCCCAATATATCCGGTGAAACGCCGAAATCAAGGCTTTTTCCCAAAAACCTAACTTTAGAATCCGAAAGGTTAATTCCTGTTGAGCTTTCAAAAAGCTGAACAAGGGCTGTGTCGCCGTTAACCTCAAGAACCTTGCATCTTCTTATCTCGCCGTTTACAAGCTCAATTTCTCCAAGCTCGTCATATTTAACGCCTTCAACTCCTGTAACAAGCATAAGGGGGCCGGCTATCTCTTGAATGGACCTGTATTCCTTTATCATTCTTCCTCAGCCTCCTTCTTTATAAGGTCTGAAAGCTCGTCGGCTATCTCTTTTTCTATTAAATCGTACTCCCTGTCAACGTCGTCCTCGTGAATGTACTTGGCGCGGCCTATTTTTTCAAGAACAGGAAGTTTTGATATTTTATTTATAGATACTTTTTCTTTAATGGCCTTTTTGCCTTCCTCATAGAATTTTAATATAAGATTCAGCATTCTGTACTGCTTATGGAGAGAGGTGTATGTGTCAACCTCGTGGAAGGAGTTCTGATGAAGGAAGTCCTCACGAATTGAGCGGGTAACCTCAAGTATAAGCCTGTCGCTTCCCGAAAGGGAGTCAACGCCAACCAGCTGAACTATTTCCTGAAGGCTGCTTTCCTCTTGAAGAAGCCTCATGGCCTCTGCCCTGTGGGCGGAGAAATCTGCCTCTACATTTTTATCGGCCCACTTGTCAACCTTATCCTGATAGAGGGAATAGCTGGTAAGCCAGTTTATGGCTGGGAAGTGTCTTTTGTAGGCAAGCGATGAGTCAAGACCCCAGAATACTTTAACAATTCTTAATGTTGCCTGGCTAACAGGCTCTGAAGTATCGCCGCCTGGAGGTGAAACAGCGCCTATGGCCGTAAGAGAACCAACTCTGTTCTCGTCGCTTCCAAGGCAGTTAACCATTCCGGCCCTTTCATAAAACTGCGCCAAACGGCTTCCCAAATACGCCGGATAGCCTTCTTCGCCGGGCATTTCCTCAAGACGTCCGCTCATTTCCCTAAGGGCCTCGGCCCATCTTGAAGTTGAGTCGGCCATAAGGGCAACGCTGTATCCCATATCTCTGAAATACTCCGCTATTGTAATGCCTGTGTATATAGACGCCTCACGGGCGGCAACAGGCATGTCGGATGTATTGGCTATAAGCACCGTCCTTTGCATAAGGCTTTCGCCTGTGCGCGGGTCTTTAAGCTCTGGGAACTCCAAAAGAACGTCTGTCATCTCGTTTCCACGCTCTCCGCAGCCAATGTAAACAACTATGTCGGCGTCGGCCCACTTTGCAAGCTGGTGCTGTGTTACGGTTTTTCCGCTTCCGAAAGGCCCAGGTATAGCCGCAACTCCTCCCTTTGTTATAGGGAAAAACGTGTCTATAACCCTTTGACCCGTTATAAGCAGCGATTCAGGGCTTTGTTTTGACTTATAAGGTCTTTCCTTACGAACAGGCCATTTCTGCATCATAGGAACCGTAACGTCAACGCCCTTTTCGTTTGTTATAACGCACACTTCCTCCTCAACAGTAAACTCGCCCTCTTTAATAACTTTAACTGTTCCGTTAAGTTTAGGCGGAATAATTATACGGCACTCAACAACCTTTGTTTCCTGAACAACGCCGATTATGTCGCCGCCTTCAACCTTGTCGCCAACCTTAACAACGGGCTTAAAATACCATTTTTTCTCTCTGTCAAGAGAGCTTACCTCAACGCCTCTTTTTATGTTGGCTCCGGAAGCCTCATAAAGCTTCTCAAGGGGACGCTGTATTCCGTCGTAAATATTTGATATAAGCCCGGGTCCCAGCTCAACACTCATTGGCCTTCCCGTAGACACTACTTCCTCGCCGGGTCCAAGGCCGCTTGTTTCCTCATAAACCTGAATTGAGGCTCTGTCGCCGTGCATCTCTATAATCTCGCCTATAAGGTGCTTATCGGAAACCCTAACAACGTCAAACATATTGGCGTCTCTCATTCCCTCGGCCACAACAAGCGGGCCGGACACCTTAACTATCGTGCCATTGCTCATTTCTTATCACCACTCAATTCTTTTAATCTCCGCCAAACAATATATCAGCTCCTATGGCGCGTTTTGCGGATTCCCTTACGCCATTCATTCCAAGACCCATACTGCCGGTAATTCCGGGAACAACTATAATAGCGGGAAGTCCGCTGTCTTTATATTTGTCAACGGCGTCCCTGCCGTCAACATAACATTTTTCGGTAATGTATATAACGGCGTATCCCTCTTCTGCCAGCTTATGTATGGCTTTTTTAATCTCATCTGCCTCATACACGGCAAACACATCAACGCCAAGGGCCATAAAGCCCATAACGCTGTCCTTGTCGCCAAGCACCGCAACTTTATACATAAGCATCCCTCAGTCTTTCCTTCAAAACACCGGCTTCTATGCCGTTTATTTTGCCGCTTATAACTATCCTAACTATTTTAACCTCCGTTTCAACGGCGTAAACAAAGGCTATAACGGGCTCTATTGTAAGGCTTTTATATCTGGCGCCCTTTATATAGCTCATTATATAATTGTCGCATTCCTTCTCGAAAGTTGTAAAATCCCCGTTCATATACTCACAAAGACTTTTGTAAGCCGTTTCCTTAAAGGCGTCGGCTCCGCCTGAGGAATTAAAGGCCTTTTTAAATGTATCAAGCCCAAGGGAGCCGCCCTCTACAAAAATATCGTCAAAGTTTACGGCATTTTTACCCATATTCATAAGGCGTATATAGCTTTTAAGGTTTGTAATATCGCTTAAATATGTTACATATTCCCTTATGAATTTATTTTTGCTTTTTTTTGCGGCCAAAGCCATATCCTTAAAAGCCATAGCGTCCATAATGATGTCAACGCTTTGACCATGCTGGGTTTTGCCGTAAGTTTCATAGCTTTTTACTATGGCTTCTCCCATGTTCTCGGTAAGATTGCCGTAATTTTTTGTTTCAAAGGCCTGCTTTATCTCGTCAATTGTAAGGCTTCCGCCCTCCACAAGATACTTCTCGCCGTCAAAGCCCGATATATCGGATTTTACAAGAACCTTCAGGTTTTGATAGTCGTTTTTATAAAGAAAAACATTTATGAATTTTTCCTTCGGCACAAGCTCTTTAACCGATGAATAGGCCCACGAAAGTCTTTCCGAAAGGGCTTTTTCATAATTTTTAACATCTAACGGCTCATTGGGCGCACCGTATCCCGCCTCCGAAAGGGCTTTAAAGACCTCGTTGGCCGTTTTAGCCTCAGTTATAGCGGAATATTCCTTTTCCGTAAGAAGGTAGTTTTCCAGCATTCTAATTCTGGCAACGGCAAAGGGGTATATTTTATCTGCCATTTAACCGCACCTCCTTAAGGGAACAGTATTTCCGAGGCAAGATATGATATTTCTTCCCTCTGAACCATAATCATGGATTTAAACGAGTAATTATACTCAATGTCGCCTTTTTTAACAACAAATCCGCCTTCAATGTCTCTTGTCTCGCCGGACACATTATATCCCATATCCTTAAGCTTTTCCTCCATGGCCTCTTTGTCTCTTTTTGAAAGTATAACCTCACAGCCTTGGCCATATTCGGAATTTTTAAGCATTTTAAATATGGTATCCTCATATTCCTGTCCGCTTAATGAACAGAGGTAGTTTTCGGCCTCGTCAATAATATCATCAAGACATTGTCTTTTCTGCTTAAGTATAAGCTGTCTTGCCCTCATTTCGGCCGACGAAATTTCTTTGGCGGCCGCCTTTTGGGCCTCGTTATCAGACAGGGCATTAAGCCTTTTTTCCTCTAAACGCGCCGCGTTTTCGGCCTCTTTTATTATATTGTCGGCTTCTTTTTGAGATGCGGCCACTATCCCTTCGGCCTCTTTTTTAGCGTCGGAGATAATTTTGTCAATCAAGTTTTGTCCGTTACCCATAAAAGCCTGCCCTCCTTTACAAATTAATAACCGTCCGCGCCTTATTAGAATGTGATGCTGTTAATCATAAGGAACGAAATAAGAAGGGCAAGTACGGCGTATGTCTCAACCATGGCTGCAAAAATCATACCTTTTGCCAATTCGGAAGGCTTCTTTCCAACAAGCATAATTCCGGCTGCGGCCGCTTTTCCCTGAGCTATGGCCGAGAAAATTCCTACAAGTCCAACAGGAAGTGACGAAGCAAATATATAGGCTCCTTGAGAAACCGTAAGCTCAACCATTCCGTCTCCGCCCAAAAGGCCAACTTTAAGGAGTATTATAAATGCAATAAGAAGGCCATAAATTCCTTGTGTTCCAGGAAGGGCCTGCAAAACAAGCACCTGACCGAATTTGTTTGGGTCCTCCGAAACAACTCCGGCGGCCGCCTCTCCGGCTATACCTATACCTATGGCGCTTCCTATTCCGGCCAAAGCAGCCATGGCAGCGCCAAGCAAAGCGTAAAACTGTCCGTTAAAACTAATTGTAGACATTATATCCATTACTTCCATTTACTTTTCCTCCTTTACTATCTCCACATATTTAGTTCTTCTTTTAAATGGATTAAAGGCAGTTCCTCCGCCCTCAAAAAATTTTCCGAAAAACTCAACATATTGCAGCCTGCTGGAATGAACGAAAGAACCCAGTGTGTTTATAGCCAAGTTAAACACATGTCCTATAATAAACACTATAACCATAGCGACAATAGCAACAATTCCTCCGCCCAGCATTTTGCCAAGGGTATTTATAACCTGAGACACAACTCCCGTAGCAAGACCAAGGGCCAAAAGCCTTGAATATGACAATACGTCAGAAAGGTAGCTTGTTATGCCGTAAAGGCTTCCAAGACCGCCTGTAATCTTTCCAATGCCTTTTTTGCTTCTTCCGCCGGTAAATAAAATTCCAACGGCTCCTATTATAGACATATATTTGCCTATTTCTGAAAGCACTGGCGTAATCATGTTTCCAACACCAAAAAGCACAAGGCCTATTAAAAGTATATACCATAAAAATATATCGCACACGGCGTCAACCATGTGTCCGCTTTTTATAAGAATATAGGCCTTAATTCCCATGCCCACAAACAGATGTATTCCGCCGAATATAAGCGAGAACACAAGAAGCGTCATAGGGTCCTCAACAGGATTGAACCACAGGGCGCTTATGCCAAACATATCGCCGAATACTCCGCCGAACATTATGCCCCAAAACATTGTTGATATGCCGCAGTACATAAACAGTTTCATAATTTTTTTCATAAGACCCTCAATGTTGAACATCTTAAGAATTATAAAACTGCCTATTGTAAGTATGGCGCCATAGGCGGCATCGGAAAGCATAAGCCCGAAGAATATAAAATAAAAAGGCGCTAAAAACGGAGTTGGGTCTATATCGTTTACCGACGGTGTGGAGTATAAATCGGTAATAGCCTCAAATGGCTCCGTCAAGGCGTTTTCCTTAAGTAAAATAGGGAACTCCTCGCCCTTTTCCGGCTCGCTTATTTCATAATAGCAGCCATATTTGTCAAGCACTGCCTTAACTTCTTCCTCAGACGATTTTGTAATCCAGCCGTCAAAATAGAAGGCGCTTTTTGTTTTAAGCAGGTTAGACAATATTTTCTGCTTATCTCTTTCAATAACAAGGCCGTCGTAATAAAATTTAAGCTCCTCGGTCCTATCAGAAAGCTTACGCATTTCATCTTCTGAAGAGGCTATATCTTTTTTAACTGTTTCAAGCCTTTTTTCGCTTTCCTCCAAACAGCTTTGAGCTGTGCCGCTAAGGCCCTCAAAAGCCACCGGATTAAAGCCTTCCTGCCTTAAAATGGCCGCAAGTTCTTCTTCGTCCTCTCTAAGGCACACAAAAACAGCGTAAATAAGATTTTCGTCTTTAGATACCTGATAGATACAACCGCCGTTTTTAACCTTTGACAACTTTTCCTCAACGTCCGATAAAGACACCGAAACAGGGAAAGTACCCGTTTGAATTGCCGAAAGCCTTGTTTTGCGCATATCAAGGGGATAGCTGTATGAAACCCAAGGCTTAAGGCCGGCTATATTGGTTAAAACAGTGTTTTCCTCGGCTTTTAAAGACAATATTTTTTTGTAAAGCGAGTTTACTTTGTTGGCAAGCTCTTTATTTTCCTTTTCAGCAAAGGCTCTGTCGTTAAATTCATTTTCACCAACAGGCTTTCGGCAAACTATAAGCGGTTTTTTGCCAGAAAAATATTTATCAAGGGCGCCAATAGCGCTTGACGCCTCGGCTATTTCAGATTCAATAGGTCCGCTGTTGCCTTCGTCTTGCTTCACAAGGGCCGCCCAGTCGTCGCTTAAAAGCTTTTTGTCCTGACTGTCAATCTGTGCCGCCCCAAGGTACATAAGCTCGCTTAAGATTTTTTGCTTGCCTGAGTTAAGTCCCACAACGGCAAGCTTTCTCATCTCAACTATCGCCATTTATACCAACTACCTTTCCAATAACAGCCTCTATGGCCTTTTGCCTGTTGGCCTGAGCCTGAGCCTTAACTTGGACGCATTTTTCTTCAGCCGCCAGTGTTATTTTATTAACCTCGGCCTGAGCCCCGTTTATAGCTGCTTCAACAGCCGTTTTCTCATAGGCTGAAGCATTCTGCTTCACCTGGCTTTTTATGCCGTCCGCCTTTAAAACAGCGTCGGCTTTAATCTGCCGCGCCTTAGCCTCGGCATCGGCCTTAATTGCGTCCGCCTCCTTTTCAGCCGATACAATGTCCTTTATTACGTCAAAAGCCATTTTTATCACCTCTCTTATATAAGCAGATTTAAAATCTGCAAAGTATTTTAACCTCCTAACCGCCTCTCTCCTTTCTGTTTTCCGTCTTGTTCGCCGCGCGCCTTTCCTCCGCAAGGCTTACGCGGAACTGAAATCCATAACACCGTTTGCTTGATTTAAAACATTTTATTTATATTTATCCTTTTTATCGGAAAAAATATACCTTAATTACAGTTTATAAATCTGTATTACAAGCGAAATATATCGTTATTTTTTTAACGTTTATGTTAAATAAAAAATTGCCGCCTTCCACATCTAAACAACGTTTTTTTGCAGCATAAACAAATTAATTAATGTTTTCAAACCAGTTAAAGTTTACTTAACATTTACTATTTTATATATTTTCACATATTTAAAATTATAGTTTAATTACCAGATTTTGTCAATATATATAGCCTATCATTGTGTTTTTATACTAAAAAAATAAATATAGAAAAATTTTTTTAATTATTATGCCTTATTCGTTACTAATTTAACTATTATTATGCCGTAATAACAAATTTTAACTAAATTAACATAAATTTACGACAATAAATTCACTTATTTTTAACATAATAATTAAAATTGTTCTTAATGGTTAATTTATATTTTTCATCAAATTCCATTTGTAACAGTTCCCTATGTAAAAATCACAACTTAAATATTTAATATTTTATTATAAATTATATATGTTTTTTAATGTACTATATTTTTTTTCATTTGTCAAAAGTTTTTTTATAAATTAAAAAAATCCCAAAGCATAAAATCATGCGCAGGGATTTTTGTTAATGAATTATCGTTTGCTTAAGAAACTTTTCTCAATTACGCAAAAGGTTCTTATTTTCGCACAAAAATATTTATGTTATCTTTCGCCAAGCTTAAGATTGGGATTAGCGTTTAAATCAAGGCCGCCTCTCGCCCCTAAAATAAACTCATAATATCCGGCGCTGCCTATCATGGCCGCATTGTCTGTGCAGTAAACAGGAGGCGGAACATTCAGACTAAAGCCGTTTTCGCCGCACAGTTTTTCCATTTCGGCCCTTAAGGCGCTGTTTGCCGACACACCTCCGGCCATAGCCACTTTTGAAACACCCATAAGCCTTGCCGCCGCTATGGTTTTTTGAGACAGCACCTCTACAACAGCCTTTTGAAATGAGGCCGCCACATCATTGGCGTTAACTTCTCTGTTAAGCATTTTTTCCTTGTTAAGATAATTAAGCACCGCCGATTTAAGGCCGCTGAAGCTGAAATCAAGACTGCCGTCGTCAAGGAACACCCTTGGAAACTCTATGGCGTGGGGATTTCCAAGCTTTGCCGCCGCGTCAATTTTAGGCCCTCCAGGGTATCCCATGCCTATGGCTCTGGCAACTTTGTCGTATGCCTCTCCCGCCGCGTCGTCTCTTGTTCTTCCAAGTATCCTGTATTTTCCATAATCCTCCACATACAAAAGATGAGAGTGTCCGCCCGAAACCACAAGAGCTACATAAGGCGGCTCAAAGTTCCTGTCGGCTATATAGTTGGCGCATATATGGCCCTCTATGTGGTTAACGCCCACAAGAGGCTTGTTTATGGCGTAGGCCAGCGCCTTGGCCTCTGAAAGGCCAACAAGCAAAGCTCCCACAAGGCCGGGGCCGTATGTAACGGCTATGGCGTCCAGTCTATTAAAATCCATTTCAGCATCCGCAAGAGCCTTGTCTATAACCCAATCGATATTTTCTATGTGTTTTCTTGAGGCTATCTCCGGCACAACGCCGCCAAATTTAGTATGAACGTCTATTTGTGATGATATAACGTTGCTAAGCACCTCTCTGCCGTTTTTAACAACGGCAGCCGCCGTCTCGTCGCAGGAGCTTTCTATTCCAAGTATAAATATATCTTTGCCGCTGTTCATAAGGCCCTCCCATAAAAATTCTCATATAAATCAATATTTACTAAAATTGGGCGTTTTAAGTTAAAACCAAAATCATCGTTTTAATGTTTTTAAACTGGCTTTTCCATGTTTTTAAAACAGGCCGCTAAAAAACGCAAAATGTCCTTATTCCTCAAAAAGCAGCGTTTTTCTCATTCCGTCAAATCCTATAACTGTGTTTGGGAATATGTCCGCCGCTTTTTCCAAAAATTCCTCCGGCTTTGAAAGGGACGGGCTGAAATGGGTAAGCCAAAGCTCCTTGGCTTTGGCCCTCTTGGCCGCCTCAGCCGCCTCGGAAAAAAGCATGTGCCTGTTTTCTATGGCCTTAGGCTTTTTCTCGTCATCGCCGTACATCCCCTCGCACACAAAAATATCGGCTTCCTTGGCCAATTCCCGAAGTCCGTCAAAGGGTCTGCTGTCGGTGCAATAGGCTATTTTTATACCCTTTCTTTCCTCACCCATAACCATGTGGGAAAGATATGTTTTTCCCTCAAACTCAAGACGTCCCTCTTTTTGAAGCAC
>CAJFUS010000022.1 GCA_904420235.1 Candidatus Neoanaerotignum tabaqchaliae | reverse complement strand
CACTCAATACCATCTGTTCCCAGCATTTCATACATGGCAATCTGCGGTTTAACAGCCGGAACCAAATCGTACACCGCGTCTATCAAAGCCTTATTAAACTCCCAAAAGCTTTGGGCCACAGCCTTCGGCGTTTTGCCGTATTCCTCTACACATCTTCTTTTTATAAAGCTTGGAATAAAAGAGTATCTTGGGTCAAGGCCCACAACTGTCGGGTTTTCGGTTTTTTTGATTTTTTCTATAAGAGTGTCAATTATCATTGATTTTTCCCTTCTCAAACACAATTTTTCCGCCAACTATTGTATACTCAACAGCGCCTTTTGCCTTATATCCGTCAAAAGGCGTGTTTTTTCCTTTCGAGAAAAACTTCTCTTTGTCTACAACAAATTCCTTTTCGGGGTCAACTATGGCTATGTCGGCAATATTACCAACGGATATATCGCCTTTTTTAATGCCCAAAATTTTTGCCGGATTAACCGACATTTTCTCAATAAGCTCTTTAGCCGTAAGGTATCCGCCGTGATAAAGCTCCGTTGAGGCAAGGGCAAAAGCCGTTTCGCTTCCCACAATTCCAAAGGGAGCCGACGGATATGGTCTGCTTTTTTCCTCAGCACTGTGTGGGGCGTGGTCGGTAGCTATAACAAGAGCGCCCTCCTTGTCGTTTTTGAGTGCATTTTTAAGGGCCTCCACGTCCTTTTCAGACCTTAATGGCGGGTTCATTTTTGTGTTGGTGTCAGCCCCGTCAACAACACTGTCGCTTAACGTAAAGTGGTGAGGCGTTATCTCTCCCGTAACGTCAACTCCCCGCTCTCTTGCCGCTTTCAAAAGCATAACGCTTCCTTTTGTGCTCATGTGGCATATATGAAGGCGCGCACCTGTGCTTTCAGCAATAAGTATATCCCTTGAAACTATAACGTCCTCGGAATCGTTGGATATTCCTTTAAGGCCAAGGCTATTGGCTATTTTTCCCTCGTTCATGCAGCCGCCGTTTACAAGGCTTTTATCCTCGCAGTGGCTTAAAACAGGTATTCCGGCTTTTTTGGCCAAAAGCATTCCCTTTTTTAAAAGGAAAGCGTTTTCAACGCTTTTTCCGTCCTCGCTTATGGCGCAGGCCCCCTTTAAAGCCATTTTCTCTATGTCGGCAAGCTCCTCGCCTTTTTGGCCCAATGTAACGGCTCCAATGGGAAGAACATTAACAACGGCCTCTTTTTCGGCCTTAAGCTTTACATACTCAATCATCATTGGGCTGTCTATGATGGGCTTTGTGTTCGGCATACAGCATATTGTGGTATATCCGCCGGCCGCCGCCGCCATGCTGCCGGATTTTATCGTTTCTTTATATTCAAAGCCCGGCTCTCTTAAATGAACATGCAGGTCTATAAATCCGGGCACAACCCACATTCCGGAAGCGTCTATAACCCTGTCGGCCTTTTCTGTTATGTTTTCGGCTATCAGTTCAACTTGGCTTCCCTTTATAAGCAGGTCGCAAATTTTATCCGTACCGTCCGAGGGATTTATAATCCTTCCGCTTTTAATTAAAATTTTCAATAAAAACCCGCCTCCTTTAATAAAAAAATGCCTTTAACAGATGAGATTGAATTTATTTTACCCTTAAAAAAAGCCCCTTATTTATATAAAAAGGCTGTTTAGGCGAATTACCGCGCACAAAAATAAAAGCAATAAAAAGGCTTATGCCTTTCTATTGCCATAAATATTTGAAATAGAAATAAATGAATTACGCTTTTTAAATTTAAAAACACTGATTGCGTTGAAGTTAAAAACCGAAAAACAAGTGCTTTTAAAACGCGGCATAATTCAATCCTCCCGTAAATTATATAATTTTACATTTCCTCACACATTTTGTTTATATTATCATACAGTAACTTCTTCTGTCAACAAAAATGTTAAGTTTTTTACTGTTTTTTATAATAAAGGGAAAAACCAAACACAATGGGCCTAAAAAACGAAGTTAAACACAAAATCACACAACCTTAAAAATAGGCAATTACAAATTCAGTACGGTTTTAATATATATTTAGGCGTTTTTCAAGAAAAAAGGACATGGTTTCCATGTCCTTAAAACTTAAAATCAGCTTTCGCCCAAAACAACCCTTAAAAGGTTTGGTATTGAAAAATTCCTCTTTCCGGCGCCATATCCTGTTTTTTCTATATTCATTGGCGGGCACACTCCAAAGCTGTCGGCCAGCTCGGCTATAATGGCCGCTCCCGTTGGCGTAACCATTTCCCCGTCCACGTCTATCTGCTTATATATTATGTCTGAATCGGCGTAAATTTCGGCTGTGGCTGGGGCCGGAACAGGCATATATCCATGCTGGCATTTAATAAATCCGTGGCCGTCGTTTACAACAGAGGCGCAAATCCTGTCCGGCTTTATCATGTCAATAAGTATGGCCGTGCCAACTATGTCAACTATGGAGTCAAGAGCGCCAACTTCATGAAAATGCACTTCCTCCAACGGCTTGCCGTGAACCTTTGCCTCGGCTTTAGCAACACGCATGAATATTTTTTTGGAAAGCTCTTTTGCCTTTTCTGAAATTCCGCTTCCGTCTATAATAGCGTAAATATCATTTAAATTTCTGTGAACATGGGCGTGACTATGTTCATGGCTGTGTTCATGGTCATGGGCATGCTCGTGACTATGTTCGTGGCAATGCTCATGGTCATGGGCGTGTTCATGACTGTGTTCATGGCAATGCTCATGGGCATGCTCGTGATTGTGTTCGTGGCTGTGCTCATGAGCATGTTCATGCTCCTCGGCAAACTCGCCGTTTGTTAAAATAACGTCCACATCCTGAGCGCCTATTCCGCTTTTTTCTGTTCTTGACAGCTTAATTTCAAAGCCGTCCACATTAAGCTTGTTAAGTTCCGATAAAAAGGCGTCCTTATCAGCGCCCAAATCAATAAGGGCCGCAAGAGTCATGTCTCCGCTTATTCCCGAGAAACAGTCAAAATATAATGTTTTCAAAATTATCCCTCCGATTTGCAATATCAAATATAATCAACATTTTTATCTTACACCATAAATCATAAACATAGGCGTTGATGCGTAATTAATTTTTTCCTCGTCGCTCCAAAGACTGTCGCCCACATTATTATAGGCGCTTAAGCTTTCCCAATCCATTGTTTTTAAATAGTCCATGTCCCACTTGGGCCTCATGGCCTTTGACATAGGCACTTGAAGGGCTATATTCTCCATTCGGTCTATATCGGTGCATGTGTAGTGGTCGTCAAAATCGCCATTTTCAACGTTTTTCCTGTCTCTGTCATACTCCTCACGTTTTTTATCATCATAGAGGTATGAATACCAGTTAGCGTCAAAGTTAAGCATAACGCCGCCCTTTTTAAGCACCCTGTGCCATTCGGAATATGCTCTTTTTGGGTCAGGAAGATTCCAAGTAAGATTTCTTGATAAAACAACATCAAACTCTTGGTCATTAAACTCAAGATTTTGAGCGTCCATGCGCATAAACTTTACATTTCCAACTTTGTCGGGAGCCATTTTAATAAGATTTTCTTTCGCCTTAACAAGCATTGACGGCGTATAGTCCACAGACGTTACATTAAAGCCGGCCTTTGACAAAAGAACCGTAAAAAATCCCGGGCCGCAGCCAATATCAAGAACCTTCAGCTTTCCGGCCTCTTTATTTGGAAATTTTTCTATAAGTTTCTCGTACCACGCGCTGTTTTGTTTTCCCCGCCATTCCTTTTCGTTAACCTGTGAATAGCCCTCTACACGCGTGTCCCAATAAGAACAAATTTCTTCCATTAATCCTGCGCCCAATCAGCACACCCCTTTTCTTGCTGTTATTTTAAAAAGCGGAGATTCTTTGATATCCCGCTCCATTAAAATTCTTTTTCCTACTCCAGTATCTGCCAAACACTGCTTAAAACCTATTTTATTAAGCACGTTTAAATCCCAATTCGGTCTGTCTTTATAATTAATTTTCATTGCCTTTGTTATGTAGCTATTCTCTTCCTCAAGCTCTTTGGTAATTCCGTTATGACCATAGGGCCTGTTTTTATCAGTATCGGCAGCGTTTTTATCAACACTTCTGCCGTAATTGGCGTCAAAATTTAAAAGAACCCCGCCTTTTTTCAACACCCTGAACCACTCTTTGTAAGCGGCCTCGGCGTTTGGAAGCGTCCAAGTAAGATTTCTGGACACAACGGCGTCAAAACTCTCATTGGGAAAACTTAGTTTTTGAGCGTCCATTACGCTGTATTTAACATTAACGTTTTCTTTTTTGGCCAGAAATTTCGCCTTGTTAATCATTGACGGCGTAAGGTCAATTCCCGTTACGCTGTATCCCTTTTTCCCAAGAAGAATGGCAAAATATCCCACTCCCGTTCCAACATCGAGTATTTTTAAATTTTTATCATTTGGTATATGGTTTAAAAACTCTTTAACCCAAAGGCCGCTTATGCCGTCGTTAAGCTCATTCTCCCTAACGCCGAAAAAATCATCGGTACGTTTTGTCCAGTACCCTATTACCCTGTTTTCAATACTATCCAATTTTTATACCTCCAAAAGGCAGATTTTTAATTTATATAAAATCAGATTTACACATTCAAAGTTTATATTTACGGCAAACAAGCGGATAAACAACAAATCTCGATGTTTCCCATTATGCCGATTAAAAGCGTTTAAATTAAGTTTTGCCATATTGCTTATTTCGGTTATACTTCGCTTAAATAATTGCCTTGTGTCAACCATAGCGGAGATTGATATTTTGCCCTTTTCGTTTTTCCTTTAATAAATCACAATGCCCTTATTTGAATATATCCGACCTCTATAAACAAAAAAAGCATACAAATTTTGGCCACGCCAAAACTGTATGCTTTCATAGCACAACATTCCCTTAAACACTATTGGTAAATCTGCTCCGCAAATTTTATTATAGCGGGCAGCATTTGCGTCAACTGCAAAATCAACCTGATGTTAAAGTTGATTTATTAACTAAAATTATGACACTTCCTGTATCAGCAAATTGGTTCTTCCAATTTTTTATAATTTTAACACATAAACGCAAGTTAAGTCAATAAAAATAAGTAAAAACCGAATATTTATAATTTGATTTTTTTATAATGTGGACAAAAACCTTATGTTTGTGATACATTTATTTTACGGCGCAGCGCCGTTTAAAAAAGGAGGTTTTTAATATGGCCCGAGTCAGCTTGGGAAGACTATCAAAAGACGAGGTTTTAGATATAATAAGGGACAAAATACTTTATCTGGATTTTAAGCCGGGGCAGATTATACTTGATACGGAAATAGCAAACAGCCTTCAGGTTAGCCGCACTCCCGTAAGAGAGGCCCTGCTGTTTCTTAAACAATCCGGTTTTATTAATATATACCCCCAAAGCGGAACATTTGTATCCCTTATAGACATAGACCTGATAAGAGAGATAATCTATATACGCCACATAGTGGAATGTGAAATACTGCTTAATCTTATAGGCACATCAGGCGATATTCGCGGGCACGTTGAGAAATACATAATTTTGCAGGAACTTGCCGTTAAGGAAAACAATCAAAAGGATTATGTTAAAAACGACCACCTTTTCCACGAGGAATTGTTCACCATAGCCGGACACAAACGCTCGTGGGAACTTCTCCAAAGTCAATATATGCACACAACCCGTTTTCATGTGCTTGATTTTTACAACTCAAAAACCGTATTTGCCACGTCTTTGGAGGAGCACAAGGAAATAATTTCCTGCTTTGAAACCGGAGACAGGGAAAGGCTTAAAAAGCTCCTTGACATTCACCACGACTGCGACCTTAGAACGGCCGGAGCCCTTAAAGAAAAATATCCTGATTATTTTATTTAAATCAAAAAAGATTTAAGGACTTAGGCTGTAAACAGCCGCAGTAAAAAACAGAATATTAATTAAAAACATTGAGCCGCCGTCTGTATTTATGGCGGCTTTTCACTTACAGCAGCAAATATGTTCAAACTGCGGAATAAAAGTTAAGCTAAAAACTTTTGGATAATTTTATTATAAAGCGCGGCTTTTTAGGCCCCTGAAAAATCTGACCAAACCCGCTGATTTTACAATCAGCTTCGTAATGTATGCAGTAAGCCGCCTATTATGCACAAACAAAAACGGCTAAGTCCAAATTGAACCCAGCCGTTTTGTTTAAACGGTTTTATTTATTTTTTAATCTCTGTATGGCACATTGAGCAGCCGCCGCAGCCGCCTCCGCAGCTGGAGCAAGACTTGCCGCTTTTTTTGTCCTTATACACAGACCTTGCGGCAAGGGCCACTATGGCTATAACAATTATTGCAACCACAACAGTTCCCATACAAATCACCCTATTTCATTAAAATCATATCTTTGCCGGAATATTAACCTCAAAAGTTGTGCTTTCTTTATATCTTCTGAAAAGAAGGTAGAAGAATATAACTATAAGAACAAAAGCGACAACTGTTCCAATTCCGAAAGCGCCTGTTGTTATTAATGTTCCAATTTGATATACAACAAGAGCCGTGCAGTATCCAAGAAGCGTTTGATAGCCTATGGCCGTAAGGAACCATTTGGTGTTGTTCATTTCTCTTTTAATTGCGCCCATAGCGGCAAAGCACGGAGCGCAAAGAAGGTTGAACACAAGGAATGAGTAACCGGCAACAGGCGTGTAGGCAGCCTGAAGGTTTGCCCATACTTCCCAGCCGTTTTCGGCAACTTCCTCAAATCCGCCGTAAAGTATTCCAAATGTGCCAACAACGTTTTCCTTGGCCACAAGGCCCATAACAGCGGCAACGGCGGCTCTCCAATCGCCCCAGCCAAGAGGCGCGAATATAATGCATACGGCGTTTCCAATGTAAGCAAGTATGCTGTTTTCCATATCGGCGTAGCCGAAAGTTCCGTCCGTAAAGCCAAAGCTTGAGGTAAACCAGATAACTATTGTTGAAAGAAGTATAATTGTTCCGGCCTTTTTAATAAAGGACCATCCTCTTTCCCACATGCTTCTTAAAACGTTGCCCACAGTAGGCATGTGATATGCCGGAAGCTCCATTACAAACGGGGCAGGGTCGCCGGCGAATAATTTTGTTTTCTTAAGTATAATTCCAGAGCATATAATGGCCGCTATGCCAACAAAGTAGGCGCTTGGGGCAACCCACCAGGCTCCGCCGAAAAGTGCACCTGATATAAGGGCTATAATAGGCAGTTTGGCGCCGCATGGAACAAATGTTGTTGTCATAATAGTCATTTTTCTGTCTCTGTCGCTTTCAATGGTGCGGGAGGCCATAACGCCTGGAACTCCGCAGCCGGAACCTATAAGCATAGGTATAAAGGATTTTCCGGAAAGACCGAATTTTCTGAAAATTCTGTCCATTATAAACGCTATTCTTGCCATATATCCACAGGCTTCAAGGATAGCGAGGAGTATGAAAAGCACAAGCATTTGAGGCACAAAGCCTAAAACCGCGCCAACACCTGCCACAATGCCGTTAAGTATAAGGTCTTGAAGAACGGCGTTGCAGTTTATGGCCGTAAGAGCGTTTTCAATTAAAACAGGTATTCCGGGAATCCAAATTCCATAATTTGCCGGGTCCGGCTCCTCTACTTGTGATACCTCAGAATATAAAGTGTAATCAACAGGAACTGTTTCCTCCACATTTCCCTCGTCGTCATAGAATACGGCTTCGCCAACAATTCCGGCTGCCTGAGCCTCCTCGGCAAATGTATCGCTCTCGGGGTCAAGTCCTGCTGCCGCCGCGGCTTCTATAAAGGCGTCGGCTTCAGTTGAGGCAACACTGTACTCGTCGGAAAGCTCTGTATACTCGGCTGTTCCTATTCCAAACAGGTGCCAGCCGTCTCCAAACACTCCGTCGTTGGCCCAGTCGGTGGCTATTGTTCCAACAGTTGTTACGGATATATAATAAACAATAAACATTACAACGGCAAATATGGGAAGTGCCAAAATTCGGTTTGTAACAATCCTGTCTATCTTATCTGATATTGTAAGCTGCTCCTTGCTGTTTTTCTTAAAGCATTTCTCTATTATTGACGATATGTATACATAGCGCTCATTTGTTATTATGCTCTCGCTGTCGTCGTCCATTTCCTCCTCAATTTTCTTAATAATATTTTCAACATTGGGAGGATTTTTAAGCATATCCTTAATTCTGCTGTCCCTCTCAAAAAGCTTAACGGCAAAAAACCTTTTCTGCTCCGGTCCTACGCTGGAGCCAATTTTATCCTCAATTTCTCCAAGGGCCGCCTCAACGTTGCTGTTGAATGTATGCTTAGGCTCCGCAGCCTCCTTCGACAGAGCGCATTTTACGGCAGCGTTTGCGGCCTCCATAACATTCTCGCCCTTTAAGGCCGAAATCTCAATAACTTTGCAGCCGGTTTCCTTGCTTAAGGCGTCAACATTTATAACATCGCCGTTTTTGCGCACAATGTCCATCATGTTAACAGCTATAACAACCGGTATTCCAAGTTCCGTAAGCTGTGTTGTAAGATAAAGATTTCTCTCAAGGTTTGTTCCGTCTATTATGTTTAATATGGCGTCAGGCTTTTCCGATATAAGATAGTTTCTGGCCACAACCTCCTCAAGAGTGTATGGCGAAAGAGAGTATATGCCAGGAAGGTCCACAATAGCGGCCTCCTTATTTCCCTTAAACCTTCCTTCCTTTTTTTCAACGGTAACCCCGGGCCAGTTTCCAACAAATTGGTTGGAACCCGTAAGCGCGTTGAAAAGCGTTGTTTTTCCGCAGTTGGGATTTCCCGCCAGCGCTATTTTAATCATGGTTGTTCCCCCTTAGATAGTAAATAAATGATAACTTATTTAATATAAAAGCAATTTATATTAGTTAAAGCTAATATAATGTTAAAAAAATTACTCCACTGCAATCATCTGGGCGTCAGCCTTCCTTATTGAAAGCTGGTATCCCCTTACGTTAACCTCTATGGGGTCGCCAAGAGGAGCCACCTTTGTAACAAGAACCTCAACGCCTTTTGTTATTCCCATGTCCATTATTCTTCTTTTAACGGCGCCCTGTCCTTCTATTTTTAATACTTTAACTTTGCTTCCTACCGGTGTTTCTTTAAGAGTCATAATAAATCCCCCGTTTAAATTATAATTTTAAGAGCCATTTCGCGGCTTACAGCCACCCTTGAGCCTTTAATATCAACTATAACGTTTCCTCCAATAGATGTTACAACACAAATCTCGCCGCCTTCCACAAAACCAAGGTTATATAAAAAGCGTCTTGTGTCTTCTCTTCCGCCTATACGCTTGATGATATTAATTTCTCCTATTTTAGCCATTGTTAAAGGCATAAAATCCAGCTCCTTTAAAATAAATAACGTACAAAAATTAAATTAGTCTTTGCTAACAACTGATAGTTTATCATTGAGTGTAAAATTTGTCAATACATAAACTAATATAAATTAATTATAGTTAATTTTTAATGTTATTTATTAACTTTTTATTGACATAGTTAACTTGCTGTGATATTATCAATCTAAGTTAGCAATAGCTAATTAAAGTTAAATATAATATTCTTTATCGTTATACATATAGTTGCACACAAGGAGGTATTACATGAGCGTAGTTATAGTAGGCGGAAACGACAGAATGGCCCGTCAGTATATGGACGTTTGCCACAAATACAACTGCAAGGCGAAAGTGTTCACACAGCTTCCGGGAAATTTTAAATCCCACATAGGCAATCCGGATTTAATTGTGCTTTTCACAAACACCGTTTCTCACATAATGGTTAAAAGCGCGGTTCAAACGGCCAAAAAATATGACATAACGGTAGCCAGAAGCCACACCAGCTCATCGGCGGCCCTTCATAACATACTTTCCGAATATTGTAAATAGCGGCCTGACGCGGCGTCATGAAACAGGCGATAAAACTCTTTATAAAAACAGACTCTTTGACCCCTTCCAAACCAATGCCACAAGTTTATTTAACGACGCCGCTTAAAAAAGCGTTCCTTAAAAAGGAACGCTTTTTATATATTTAAACCGAAAACAATTATTAATGCCTCACCATTAAACATCAATAATCAGCTTACTATTATAAATTTATAAAACCTCTCAAAAATTGCCGCGTGCAATAAAGCACAAGGCCATTTTTATTCTCTGATTTTCATTATCGATTAAAAGTCTTTGTTTATTTTGTATTGCTGAAAAGCCAATTTCTCATTTTTTCATCGGCGTAAGCCGCTGTCCAAGAAAAATGGCCGTTGGGATAAAACACGTCTCCAGCCTTATATATGGTTTTATTATATTTCACTTGGGCTTTATCAAGGGCGTTAATTGTTGGAACGGCCCACTTTTTATAATCAACAACAGGGTCGTCAGCGGCGTGAAAAAGCCAAACAGGCGTGCTTTTAAGGGCCTCCGCTCTTTCCGGGTCAGCTCCCCCGCATATAGGCGCTATGGCTGCAAACTCGTCTGGATGTTCTATGGCCAGCTCAAATGTGCCGAACCCGCCCATTGACACTCCCGTAAGATATATCCTGCTCAAATCAACGCTGTACTCATTTTTAATCTTTTGAAGCAGTTTATAGGCGGAGCGTCCCCATTTGGTAAGCTCATATGGATTTGCAGGTCCAACGCCGTCAAGAATAAAAGTAAAATATGTCCAGCCCATGCCGTTGGCCTCGGCGCATTGAGGAGACACAACTATACACTCATTAATTCCCTTTTCAGAATCCTTTGCCCAAACGGTGGCGCTTTCATATCTTTTAAGAACCATATCAGGGCTTTGAAGCCTTTGGCCAGCTCCATGAAGAACAAAAACCAAAGGATATTTTTTAATGCCGTCATAGTTTTTAGGCAGATAAATTTGATATGGCATTTTAACGCCGTTTTCAGTATCCTCAAACAGCTTTTCGACGAATAAGTCATATATTCTTTTGGCGTTCTCTCTTATTATATTTATTTTGTATACCCTTTGGCCGTTATCAAAAACGGCCTTCACTTCAACGGTTTTTGAATAATCAACGCCGTAATCTTTATAATCCTCGCTTAGCTTAATTAAAACGCCTTGGTCATTTACGCACTTCTCACCGTCTACAAAAACAGCGCCCTTTTCGGCTCCGGCGTAAATTTTAACGCCGTATATGTCGCTTTGAACAAAAAAATCATATTCCGTAATATCAGGGTCAAAATCCGGCTTAATACTGTTGCCCTTAAGGGTTATATCCTCTGCTTTTAAATATGAAAGACCTGCCGCCCTCATTTAAACTCCCCCTTGTTTTATAAAGCGGTTTATAAACTCTTCCTCTGTTATAACCGGAACAGAAAGCTCCGCGGCTTTTTTGTTTTTGGACGACTGAGAGAATGGGTCGTTATTAATAAGAAAACTTGTTTTTGATGTTACACTCCCCGTAACCTTTCCGCCCATAAGCTCTATCTGGCTTTGAAGCTCTTTTCTGTTGGCGTAATTATTTAAATCCCCTGTAATAACAAATGTAAGTCCCTTAAGTCCGCCGCTCTCCTCCGGCATATCCTCTTTTTTAAACACAATAAATCCAAGGGCCTTTTTAAGAAGGCCGAGATTTTCGCCGTTAGAGAAATATCTGCTTACGCTGTGGGCTATAACCGGTCCGAAGCCGTCAACGGCGCTCAGTTCTTCCTCACCGGCGCTTATTATTTTTTCCAAATCATTGTTGAAATTGCGGCACAGCAGCTTGGCGTTGCTTAAACCCACATTATTTATTCCCAGGGCGTATATAAAATTGGCCATGCCCACGTTTTTAGATTTCTCTATTGAGGATATGATGTTTGAATAGGACTTTTCGCCAAATCCCTCAAGGGATTTTATCTGCTCCTCAAATTTATAAAGCTCAAATATATCAGGATAGCTGTCTATAAAATTGTTGTCAACAAATTTTTTGATTGTCTCTTCCGATAAGCCCTCAATGTTCATGGCGTCTCTGCTTACAAAATGAGCCAGCGACTTAACCCTTTGGGCATGACAGTTGGGATTTGTGCAATAAAGGGCCTTTCCGTCCTTAAGCTTTCTTATTTCCGTTTCCCCTCCGCATACTGGACAGCTTTTTGGTATCTCAATATTCCCGCTTTTAGTTAAATTTTCCGCTATCTGGGGTATTATCATATTCGCCTTATACACCAGCACCCTATCGCCTATGCCTATTTTAAGCTCCTCCATAACGCTTACATTGTGAAGGCTGGCCCTGTTTACGGTTGTGCCTTCCAGCTCTACCGGGTCAAAAACGGCTATGGGATTTATAAGTCCTGTCCGCGAGGTACTCCAATCAACGCTTCTTAAAATTGTTTCCGCCGTTTCGTCCCGCCATTTAAAGGCTATGGAATCCTTCGGGAATTTTGCCGTTTCCCCCAGCGACAAGCTGTATGGCACACTGTTAAACGTAAGCACAAGACCGTCTGAGGCAAAATCGTTTTTTTCTATACGGCTCTCAAAATATTTAACGCTTTCCTCTATATTATCGGCTGTAACAACACGGCTCTCAACAACGTCAAAGCCCTGATTTCTTAAAAAATCAAGCTGGTCGGTTTTAAGGCTCCAGTCGTCAATCCCCTCCGCCGACACAAGGGTAAAGGCGTAAAAAGTAACCTCCCTTTCAGCTGCTACTTGGCTGTTAAGCTGCCTTACGGTGCCGCTGCAAAGGTTTCGTGGGTTTTTATATTTTTCGCTGTCGTCAAGCTGGCTGTTTATCCGCTCAAACTCCGAGTAGGATATAACTCCCTCTCCCCTTAAAACAAGCTCCTTTTTAAACGAAATTTTAAGCGGTATGTTTTTAAACACCTTAGCGTTGTGGGTTATATCCTCTCCAATCTCGCCGTTTCCGCGTGTAACGGCCTGAACAAGCTCTCCCCCGTTATATTTAAGCACTATTGTAAGGCCGTCCAACTTCCACGAAAGCACTCCCTCGTTGTTTCCAAGCCAGCTTTTGAGCTTTTCAACATCCTTTGTTTTGTCAAGGGAAAGCATTCTTTTCTCGTGTCTAACCTTCTCAAGGCCGCTTAAAACCGTATAGCCAACGTTTTGCGTAGGGCTTGAGGACAAAACTATGCCCGTTTCATTCTCTAAACGGCAAAGTTCGTCGTAAAGCTTGTCATACTGATAGTCGCTCATAATCGGCGAGGCATCTTGATAGTATTTTTTTGAAGCCTCGTTAAGCATGGAAATAAGCTCCTTCATTCTTTCCATATAAAACACCTCATTAGTCCACTTTTATAAGCTTTGAAAGCTTGGCCATAAACTTTTTTGTTCCCTTTGACGGGAAAGACACCTCAACCTCAAAATCGGCTCCCGCCGGCTTAACGCTTTTAACAACGCCTATACCGTATTTGGGGGCTCTAACCTT
>CAJFUS010000021.1 GCA_904420235.1 Candidatus Neoanaerotignum tabaqchaliae | reverse complement strand
CTAACAAAAAAAGACCGGATACAAACATATCCGGCCGCGCACTCAAAAAATTCGGGAATTTTTAAGCTTAAATAAACAACAATCAAAGCTCCGTCGCCCGATAAAAGACCGAGCAAAATCCATTAAAGTTTGACTTTCCGTTAAAATAAATAGGCTTCCAATTTTGAAAAACTATCGGCAAATCCGATTCTCAAAACTTACGCCGCCAATAATCGGCTTTTAAAAATTTAAAGCCGGATACAGACGTATCCGGCCCTTTTGCCGCTTAATTGTTGGCTCTTGTTTTTATTTCCTCTGTAATTCTGTTTATAAGGCTGTCCAGCTCCATTTGGCCCTCTTCGCCATTGGCCCTTGAGCGCAGTGAAACCTTTCCGGCCTCCATGTCCTTTTCGCCCACAACAATCATGTAAGGCACTCTCTCGTTTCTGGCCTCTCTAATTTTAAAGCCTATTTTCTCAGCCCTGTGGTCTGTTTCTACCCTTATGCCGGCCTCGTCCAGCTTTTTGGCCACGCTGTCGGCGTAATCGGCAAACTTATCGGATATAGGCAGAACTTTGGCCTGAACCGGTGAAAGCCATGTTGGAAGGGCTCCGGCGTAATGCTCAATAAGTATACCTATAAATCTTTCTATGGAGCCGAAGCAAACCCTGTGAATCATAACTGGGCGTTTTTTGCTTCCGTCCCTGTCGGTATAAGTAAGGTCGAACCTTTCCGGCAGGTTCATATCCAGCTGTATTGTGCCGCACTGCCATGTTCTGCCGATGGAATCCTGAAGGTGGAAGTCAATTTTAGGGCCATAGAAAGCGCCGTCCCCCTCGTTAACAACATAAGGCATGTTGTTGGCCTCCAAAGCGCCTATAAGGCCGTTGGTTGCCGCCTCCCAAGCCTCGTCGGAACCCATGCTGTCCTCGGGTCTTGTGGAAAGCTCTACATGATATTTGAAGCCGAAAAGCTTGTAAACGCTGTCTATAAGAGCTATTACCTTGCTTATTTCGTCTTTAATCTGGTCCTGAGTCATAAATATATGGGCGTCGTCCTGAGTGAAGCATCTAACCCTCATAAGACCGTGAAGCTGGCCGCTTTTCTCGTGCCTGTGAACAATACCAAGCTCGCCAACCCTTAAAGGAAGGTCGCGGTAGGAATGAAGGTCCTGCTTATAAACAAGCATTCCGCCAGGGCAGTTCATTGGCTTTATGGCATAGTCCTCTTCGTCTATAACCGTTGTATACATGTTTTCTTTATAGTGGTCCCAATGGCCGCTTCTTTCCCAAAGCTGACGGTTAAGAATTATAGGCGTTGAAACCTCCACATATCCGGCCTTTTTGTGTATCTCTCTCCAGTAGTCAATAAGTGTGTTTTTAACAATCATGCCCTTTGGAAGGAAGAACGGGAAGCCAGGGCCCTCCTCAAGAAGAGCGAAAAGCTTAAGCTCCTTGCCCAGTTTGCGGTGGTCGCGCTTTTTGGCCTCCTCAAGCATTGTAAGATAGGCGTCCAAATCGGAGGCCTTTGTGTATGCTGTGCCGTAAATTCTGGAAAGCATTTTGTTTTTCTCGCTGCCTCTCCAGTATGCACCGGCAACGCTCATAAGCTTAAAGGCCTTAACCGGCTTTGTGCTCATAAGGTGCGGTCCGGCGCAAAGGTCCGTATACTCGCCTTGCTTATAGAATGATATTACGGCGTCCTCCGGCAGGTCATTTATAAGCTCCACCTTATAAGGCTCCTGTCTTTCCTCCATAAGCTTAATGGCCTCTGCCCTTGGCAGCTCAAACCTTTCCAGCTTAAGGTCCTCTTTAACTATTTTTTTCATTTCTTCTTCTATATGCTTAAGCTCGTCCTCTGTAAAGGGCGTTTCTCTGTCGAAGTCGTAATAAAAACCGTCGGCAATGGCCGGGCCTATGGCAAGCTTAGTTTCTGGGAAAAGCCTTTTTACGGCCTGGGCCATTATATGGCTGGCAGTGTGCCTGAAGGCCTTTTTGCCCTCCTCGTCGTCAAATGTGCATATCTCAACCTTACAGTCTTTGTCAACAACAAATCTTAAGTCTTGGGTTGTTCCGTCAACAATTCCGGCGCAGGCGTTTCTGGCAAGTCCGGCGCTTATGGCCTGAGCTATGTCAAAAACCGTAAGAGGGGCGTCGAACTGTTTAACAACTCCGTCTTTAAGGGTTACATTAATCATTTAAATCTCTCCTTTTTTATTTATGGTACCGCCTGTGGCGAACCGAATTATTTTTATTTTAAAGCCGAAAGACGCTTATCGCGCCTTCGGCATAGGGCGTCTTTTATACGCGTAAAAACCTCTTTCGCCCATTTTTGTTTCGTGCCGGCCTTGTTAACAAAACAGCCAAGCGCGGTAACTATGCCAAACCCGCTTTTTCCGCTTTCGGCCGCAGCTTTCCGCCGCCGAAACAGGCCGTTTTTAAAAGTGCAGAAAATTATATTTTTGCTTAAAATGACTCTTAAGCCAAATGTTAAACCGGCAATATTACCGCCGTTTCAAAAACCTTTCAGCGTGAGTTTCAAATTTTCGTCTTTTTAAACGCAATTATTAACAGCTTTTATAGCTTTTAAAGGCTTTTTTTGTTATCTTTTCTTTTTGGGTTTTCTGGAAACCAGCCCTTTTTAACGCGCTTTTCCTGTTCAAAAAGCTCCAGTATGCTCCAAAGACAGGTTATGCCAAGCACCGCCAGCGCCCCGCTTAAAACAACGTTTTGAACAAACAGGGACAGGGCCGCCAAAGCTATTCCCAAAACAAGAAAAACCGGCCAGCAGCTTTTGCTGAAATAATACTCGGCTTTTATAACAACCACATGAAACATGCCTATAAGCAAAAAAGTTATAAAGCCTATTATAATCCCCTGAGGATTAAGACCGCTCATTTTAAACCTCCCTCATTCCAAAACAAAATAATATAAAATAAAAAAGCCCCGTTCCTTTTCAAAAAGAAAAGGGACGAGAGCTGTTGTTCCCGCGGTTCCACCCTAATTGCGAAATACCACTTAATTTTGGCTTTTAACGCGGCCATGCGTGCTTTTTTAAAGCCGCTCCGGGGCAGTTTTCGCGCGGACGCCTCTTAAAACGCTTTCAGCCACGGCGTTTATTCTCTTTAAGCGCTTTTCCACGTTACTCTTCCCATCAACGCTTTATCAATATAAAAAATTATATCACACAAAAACCTTCTGTCAACAAAAATATTTTTTATTTTAAATTCCGCTTTTATTCATAATGTCACAAATCGGCTATAAACATTGATACTTTTAAAAAGCCGTTATGGCAAAATTAAGAATTCAGCCTGCTGTAACCGTCCAAAGCCTTTTACGGAAGCGCCG
>CAJFUS010000020.1 GCA_904420235.1 Candidatus Neoanaerotignum tabaqchaliae | reverse complement strand
AAATTAGCTGTGACATAAGGCAAAAAATGAATGCTGTTTATGGCGATAGTAATGATAAATTTTCAGGTTAGGTGATTTTTTGAGTATGAAGATAGGCTATCTTGGGCCTGAGGGAACATTTTCTCAAATGGCGGCCGTTAAATATGCCAAAAACGCGGGAGTATGTGATATTGTGCCCTTTTCTAAAATAACGGACGTGCTTAAGGCCGTTGAGAACGGCGATGTTGACGAGGGCGTTGTGCCTTTTGAAAATTCCATAGAAGGAACTGTTAATTTTACGCTGGATTCTCTTATATTTGATGTAGAGCTTTTTATTAAGGCGGAGATTACAGTGCCTATACGCCACAATTTAATGACTCGTGCAGAATGTGTGGGCAAATATCCGGAAAAAATATTCTCGCACCCTCAGTCTCTTGCACAGTGCCGAAAATATCTTGAGGAACATTATGAAAATGTTGAGACAATTCAGGTCTTGTCAAACTCTGAGGCGGCAAAAATTGTAAGTGAAAGCGATAAAAATTATTTTGCTGTTTCAACTGAATCGGCGGCTGAGATTTATGGACTTAGTATAGTTGAAAAAGGCATACAGGATAAAAGCCACAATGAAACAAGGTTTTTTGCGGTTTCAAAGCAGGATACCGGCATAACAAGAAAAGGAAAAACAAGTCTTGTTTTTTCAATAGACCACAAACCGGGAGAGCTGTATAAAGCCCTTGATATATTGTCTATATGGGACATAAACCTTACTAAAATAGAGTCAAGACCAATGAAGGACCATCTTGGAGCCTATATATTTTATATAGACTTGGAGTGTGATAACATAAATGACAGAATTGACGCCCTTAAAATGCTGGAAAGAAAAACAAATTTCTTTAAACTCTTGGGAACTTATGACATAATAAAATGGTAGCGGAGGCTTGTGGAATGAAAAAAATGTTCCATTTTCCATCGGGTGCTGTTTCAAAAACCGCTTTTGCAGTATTTATTTTAATTTCCGCGGTATGCTTTGTTTTTAGGTATGACATATCATATTATTTAGCAGGGTGTTTATTTTTACTGGCTGCGGCTTTGTTCGGGGCAATAGGTTTTTTGCAGCCTGTCAATATTAAAAATGAAGAAATATCTGCGGAGATAGAAAATATTGTTAAAAAGGCGGAAAATGTATTTTTAATGGGGCACAAAAGAGCTGATTTTGATAGCTTCGGTGCCTGCGCTGGAATTTATGCCCTATGCCGCAAACATAAAAAGAAATGCTTTATTGTTATGGGCATTGATGTGTTTGCGGTTAAAGACATATATGACAAATTCCTTATAGATGGGGCTTATGACGGAGTATTTATACCGGCACATAAGGCTGACAGCATGGTAAGTGAAAATTCTCTTGTTGTAGTACTTGACACGCATTCAAAAGACATTATCGAAAAATATGAAATATATGAAAAAGCTGGAAAGAGGCTTATAATAGACCACCACAAAAACGGTTTTGACGATATTGCCAAGGCTGATATTGTTTGTGTTAAAACCGAGTATTCCTCTACATGCGAGATTGTAGCTTCTATATTGATGGACCTTAACATATATATACGTCCCGTTGAGGCTGAGGCCATGTTGGCTGGTATTGTGGTTGACACAAGGGATTTTGGCGTTAATTCGGGAGAGCATGTATTTTTAACGGCGGCTTATCTTTGCCGCTGCGGCGCCGACAGCTCAGTTGTGCGTAACCTTTTTAAAAGCACAATGCGTCTTGAGAGAGCTAAGGCAGGTGCGGTTGAGAACTCTGTTATATATAAAGATGGAATTATATTCTCAAAGTGTGAGGAGAGTCATAAAAATATATATCTTGCCTGCGCAAGGGCGGCTGACGAACTTCTGGGCGTTAAGGGTGTAAAGGCGTCGTTTGTTTTGTGCCAATACTCAGGCATGGTATATGTAAGCGCTAGAAGCAACGGAGATGTTGACGTTCAGGCCATACTTAAAAAAGTAGGCGGTGGCGGCCACAGCGCCATGGCGGGAGCGCAGTTTGAGGGAAAAAGTATTTTAAATGTAGAAGAGCTGCTTAAAGAAGCAGTTGATGAATATTTGCTGGAGGTAGATGAAAATGAAAGTAATACTTCTTCAAGATGTTAAGGGTGCTGGAAAAAAAGGACAGCTTGTAAATGCCAGCGACGGATATGCCAACAATTTCCTTATACCAAAAAAATTAGCTGTTGAAGCCACAAATGATAATTTGAATAATCTTAAGCTTCAGAAAATGGCCGAGGAAAAGAGAAAAGCACAGGAGCTTGCCGCAGCTAAAGAGCTTGCCGCAAAGCTTGAGAGTGTTAAAGTGAATGTTTCGGTTAAAACAGGAGACAATGGAAGGGTATTCGGCTCTGTTACAAATAAGGAAATATCGGCTGCCATTGAGGAGCAGACCGGTCTTAAGGTTGACAAGAAAAAAATAGTTATAGCCGACCCTATTAAAATGGTTGGCACAAGACATGTTACGGCAAAACTTCATCCAGAGGTAAGCGCAGAGATTACGGTTGTTATTTCGGAAGGATAAAAAGATTTAAAAAGGAGGGCTGATGAAAATGGAAGAAAGCGGGCAGTCCCTCTCTTACTTCCAAAAAACGCCGCCCCATGACGCAGAGGCTGAACGCGCCGTTTTAAGCTCTATGTTTATTGACCGTGAGGCTGTTTCGACGGCAATGGAAATTTTGAAAGCCGACGATTTTTACAGGCCTGACAACAAGCTTATATTTGAGGCGGCTCTGGATTTATTTGCCAAGGGCGAGCCGATAGATATTATAACAATTAAAAACCGTCTGGAGGAAAGAGGCGTTTTTGAACAGGTTGGAGGCGTGGCCTATATAGGACAGGTTGCCTCTTCTGTTGGAAGTTCGGTAAACATAAAGAATTACGCCAAGATAGTTAAAGATAAGGCGGTTTTAAGGGAGCTTATAAAAACTGCCGGCGATATAACCCAGCAATGCTTTGAGGGAAACGATACAATAAACAACATATTAGACAGGGCAGAGCAGGGAATATTTAATGTAATGGAAGGCCGAAGCTCAAGCGGCATATTCCATGTACGAGATGTGGCGGTTTCGGCTTTTGAGCGTATAGAGGATATCTACAAAAATAAGGGAAAGCTTACGGGCGTTCCAACTGGCTTTGCCGATTTTGATATGAAAACGGCCGGACTTCAGCCTTCTGATTTAATATTGATAGCCGCAAGGCCGTCTATGGGAAAAACAGCTTTTGCCCTTAATATAGCCCAAAATGCAGCCATAAGAAACAATGTGCCTGTTGCCATATTTTCTTTGGAAATGTCGAAGGAACAGCTTGTTAACCGTATGCTTTGTTCAGAAGCTATGGTTGACGCCCAGAAACTTAGAACCGGCGAGCTTGCCGATGAGGATTGGCCTAAGCTTATACAGGCAATAGGACCCCTTTCTCAGGCTGAAATATATATAGACGATACCCCTGGAGTGTCGCCTATGGACATAAGGGCAAAATGCAGAAAGCTTAAACTGGAGCGTGGAATAGGTCTTATACTTATAGATTATCTTCAGCTTATGAGTTCTGATTCTAAAACGGAGTCCCGCCAGCAGGAAATATCAGAAATATCAAGGGCGCTTAAGGCTGTGGCAAGGGAAATGAATGCCCCAGTTATAGCTCTTTCACAGTTAAGCAGGGCTTGCGAAACAAGAACCGACCACAGACCTATGTTGTCAGACCTTAGAGAATCTGGAGCCATAGAACAGGACGCCGATGTGGTTACTTTTCTTTATAGGGACGAGTACTATTTCCCCGATACGGAAAAGAAGAATCAAGCTGAGCTTATAATAGCCAAGCAAAGGAACGGTCCGACGGGAACGGTAGACCTTATGTGGCTTGGGCAATATACAAAATTTGCCAATATGGTTAGAAATTTTTAATTAGTTTTTATTTAAGCCGGCCCAAAAGCCGGCTTTTTTGCAGAGGGGTGAAAACTTTTGGAAAAGATTTATTATAAAAGAGGCACTGATGAGCTTAAAGAAAAAACTTCAAGAGCCCTTAAACTTCTTAATCGGCTTAAAAACTCGGATTATACCGATTTTGACGCGCATGAGAAAATTTTCAGAGAGCTTTTTGGCAGCGCCGGAAAAAATTTAAGTATCCATCCTCAGTTTTACTGCGATATTGGAAAGAATATACATGTGGGAGATAATTTTTACGCCGCATATAATTTAACGATATTGGATATGGCGGAGGTTCGTATTGGCGATAACTGCCTTATAGCGCCGAATGTATCTATATATACGGCGGGACATCAGCTTTTGCCTTATGGAAGAAATGAAAGCGGATACGCACGGCCTGTTTTGATTGGAGACAATGTATGGATTGGAGGAAGCTCTGTTATACTTGGCGGAGTAACCATAGGAAACAACGCCGTTATAGCCGCTGGAAGCGTTGTTACTAAAGATGTTGAGGAAAATGCTGTTGTTGGCGGAAATCCGGCCAAATTTATAAAGTATGTTCCTGTTTAAACTTAGTGGTTAAAAGTGTGTTAGATTTATGCCTTTTTATTGAAACGTCGTTGGTATTTATTTATAATTATTATTATGAAAATGGTTTTATAAGTTTATTAATTCCGTCTCTGCTTTTTAGTTTTTTGACATTATAAGTACGCTTCATTTTGGGAGGAATTGTATGGAAGAAAAAAAGAAATTTATTATAAATTTTACCTATTACGCTATATTGCTTGTGGCGGTTTTTGTTTTTTTAAAATTTGCACTGCCGATGGTTACACCCTTTGTACTGGCCTTTATTATAGCTTATATACTTCAAAAACCTATAAGATTTGTACACAAAAAGATTAATATAAATAAAAAATTTATATCAATAATTTTTGTTATTTTATTTTACTGTACCATAGGCGTTATTGTTTTTACCGTATGCTTTAAACTGATATCAACTGTTAAAGAACTTATTTTAGATATGCCTTATATATACGATTCCTATATAAAGCCAGCGTTTATTAACATATTTAACAGCGGAGAAAGTATTTTTGTTAATTTGGATAAAGAAACTGTTGATACTATAAATACTGTAATACAAAATATTTTTGACTCAGCCGGGTCGGCCATATCAAGGTCATCGGTTTGGCTGGTAAGCGCGGCATCGGGTCTGGCGGTTTCTATACCAGGGATTTTTATAAGCCTTTTGCTTATGATAATATCAACATTTTTTATATCAGCCGACTACGATAAAATATCGGGATTTTTGTTAAGGCAGCTGGATGGGCGAAAAAAGGAAGTATTTTTGGGTATTAAAGATTATGTTATAGGTACTCTTTTTGTTTGTATACGTTCTTACGCTCTTATAATGAGCATAACATTTGTTGAACTTTCAATAGGTCTTACAATAATAGGAATTAATAAATCGGTTTTAATAGCTCTTGTAATAGCGGTTTTTGATATACTTCCTGTTTTGGGAACAGGCGGAGTTATGATACCTTGGGCAATAATAGAACTTATATTAGGGGACTATAAAATAGCCATAGGGCTTTTGGCTGTGTATGTAGCTGTTACAGTTATAAGAAATATAATTGAGCCTAAAATAGTTGGAAGCCAAATAGGTCTTCATCCTGTAATTACACTTATAAGTATGTTCATAGGCGTACAGTTTTTTGGAGTGCTTGGGCTTTTTGGATTCCCTATAACAATTTCGCTTTTAACAGACCTTAATAAAAAAGGAGTTATAAAACTTTACAAAGAATAAAATAAAAAAGAAAGACGTTTTACATTAGTGTAAAAAGCCTTTCTTTTTTTATTAAGTACAATTAACAGGTGTATAAAATTAAGCCTGTTTTGGAGCGCCTACTGGACAAGCGCCGGCGCAGGCACCACAGTCGATGCAAGCAGAAGCGTCAATCTGGAAAACACCACCGTTGTCGGAAATAGCGCCTACTGGACATTCACCAGTGCAAGCTCCGCAACCGATGCAGCTGCTGTCGATAACATATGCCATTGGAATACACCTCCCGTTAAATTCTTTATTCCTATTCTATATCAAAAAGCTGTTTTATGCAAGGTATAATTATGGAATTTAATTAATATGGTTTGATTTATAACATATTTTTAGGATTTATTGACGATTTTTGTGGCGTTAAAAATTGCTAATTGTTATTTTATTAGTTAATGTGTAGTGATTTTAAATAATAAGATGTTTTAATGAGCACAAAATAACTTTAATTTAGTGTTCTAAAATGTTATAATTAAACAAAATAAGCTTTTTAAGGAGCGTGATTTTATGATATCGGAGCTTACGGCTTGTATTATGTCAGCCGTTATATCAGTTTCAGGCGGGGTTTATATTGTTAATGCCCAAAGCCAGCCTGTTTTGGAGGAAACATCTGAAACTGAGCAGAGCTATTTTGATTATGATGCCATAAGAGAACTTATGCCGCCGCAGCCCCAAGAAAACAGCGCGCTTGTTGGATATAACGACAGAAAAAGTTGGTGGTTCTCAAGAAACAAAACCAATATGCCGCCAAGCGCCCAGTACGACATAAACATAAGCCAGTATGGGGCATATTATCTTGGTGATGTAAGCAAACCGGTTATATATCTTACATTTGACGAAGGGTATGAAAACGGTTGCACAGAACAGATACTTGATACCCTTAAGAAAAATGATGTTAAAGCCGCGTTTTTTGTTACCGAAAGCTACATAAAAAGCGAGCCTGAGCTTGTTAAAAGAATGGTTGACGAAGGCCATGTTGTGGGCAATCACTCAAGCACCCATCCGGATTTTACAACCATAAGCGACGAGGCCATAGCCGAGGAAATTAATAGCTGTGCTGAAGCCTTTAAAGAGCTTACAGGAAAAGAAATGCCTAAGTTTTTCCGGCCGCCGGAAGGAGTTTACAGCATACGCACACTGCAAAAAACGGACGAGCTGGGATATAAAACAATTTTTTGGTCGCTGGCATACAGAGACTGGGTTACTGATGACCAGCCGGGAAAAGAGGCGGCCTATGAAAGTGTTGTTGGATATGTGCATAATGGCTGTATACCGCTTTTGCATGCCGTTTCACAGTCTAATGCCGATGCTCTTGACAGTGTTTTAAAAAACCTGAAGGAACAGGGCTATGAGTTTAAGAGCCTTTACGACCTTCCAGATTTTAAGGGGGAATTATAATGAATAATTTGGGTATGAAATTTGATTTTAACAACATGATGAGTCCGTATGTAGCCGACGGCGTAACAGAAGAGGAAATTTCTGGTTTGCTGCCAGAAATAGAAAAGGCCTTTAAAGCGATGGCTGAAAAACGCGCTGGAGGCAAAATGGATTGGAGGGATTTACCATATAATCAAGACAACGTTGTTGATGACATCATAAATTATGCCGAAAGCGTTAAAAATGATTTTGAGGCCTTTGTGGTGCTCGGAATAGGCGGTTCGGCGTTAGGTCCTCTTGCCGTTCAGCAGGCCATAAATCACCCATATTATAATGAGCTGCCAAGGGAAAAACGCGGAGGGTATCCTAAATTTTATGTGGCGGACAATGTAGACCCGGAAAAACTGGCATGTCTTTTTGAAGCTGTAGACCCGACGAAATGCCTTTTTAACTGTGTGTCAAAAAGTGGAAGCACATCTGAAACAATGAGTCAGTTTATGATTATAAAAGAACTGCTTTCAGAAAAACTTCCAAAAGATGAGGCCGCAAAACATATAGTTTGCACAACAGATAAGGAAAAAGGAAACCTTATAAAGATAGCCAAGGAGGAAGGCTATAAAACTTTTATAATACCTTCCGGCGTTGGCGGAAGATTTTCGGAGCTTACACCAGTTGGACTTCTTCCAGCGGCCATGTGCGGAATAGATATTAAAAAAATGCTTCAGGGCGCAGCTGAAATGGACAAGCTGTGTTCCGAGAGTGATATTTATAAAAATCCAGCGGCCATGTACGCAGTTTTAAGCTATGTTGCCATGAAAAAGGGCAAAAACATAGCCGTTATGATGCCTTACGCCGATTCACTTAAGCTTATTTCCGACTGGTTTGCGCAGCTTTGGGCCGAGTCTCTTGGAAAGCGATATGACAACGACGGAAAAGAGATTTTTGTTGGCCAAACGCCTGTTAAAGCCCTTGGCGTAACAGACCAGCATTCACAGGTTCAGCTTTACACAGAGGGACCCTTTGATAAAATGATAGTTATACTTGGTGTTGAGAAATTTAAAAGAGAAATGGACATACCGGCTATTTACGGCGATATACCTTCACTTGGCTTTTTAGGCGGAGTTTCCCAAAGCAAACTTATACAAACGGAGCAAATGGCAACGGAATACGCTCTTTTAAAATCTGGCAAAATGAATCTTACAATAACTTTGCCTGAGGTAAACGAGTTTACAATAGGCGGACTTTTATATATGTTTGAGGTAGCCACGGGATTTGCCGGAGAGCTTTTGAACATAAACGCTTTTGACCAACCAGGCGTTGAGGAGGGCAAAAACGCCACATACGCTATGTTTGGAAGGCCGGGATATGAGGAAAAGAAAAAAGAACTTGATTTGAGGCCAGAAAAAAATGAAAAATTTATAATATGATATTTTAGTTTTAAATCCGGCGGAGGACGTTTTTATAAAGTCTTCTGCCGGATTTTTTAATATTGAGCCCTATATAGCCAAAACACATTTTTATGGAAAAAATTGCTGAAATTTGCGTTTAAAATAATTTACATAATTACAGTTTTCTACAAAATCCCTGTACCGTCCGGTGGTATATTTACCGTAAGACAAATTTAACAGCCTTCTTTTTGTATAAGACAGCGGCAAATGTTAAATTTCACTGTTTTACGAAAAGATTAGATACAAACGGAGATACTAAGGGAGGACACTTTTATGGATTATGATTTAAAGCGTGAAACCGGAAATGGAGAAAAAAGCGGTTTCACATTTCCGTCAAATGTTAAGCAAATGGGCAATATAGACAAAAAACTTAAAATATATATTGAGGATTATGCTTATACATATCTTTATCAATATGCCAAAACAGGTGGAGGAAGCGAGAAATTAGCTGTGCTTGTTGGAAGCCATACATATATTAATGACTGTGACGTTATTATAATAAACGGCGCCATACAGGGAAGATTTTCGGTTAATGAGAACGGGGCCCAAACATTTACGGATGAGTCATGGCTTTATATAAACGAGCAGATAAGGAAGTTTTTTGACGGCCTTTCAATTATAGGCTGGGTTCATGTTCAGCCGGAATTTGGCATATTTATGATGTCGCGGGACGAAACATTCCATAAAAGATGTTTTAAAAACAGTTATCAGGTGTTTTGCACACTTGACCCGGCGGAAAAACAGGAATGTTTTTATACATACAACGAGGATATGTCGTCTTTAAGGCCTGTTAAGGGATACTTTATATATTATGATAAAAATGAACGCATGCAGGACTATATGCTTGAAAACAGCATAAGCAAGCCTAAAGAACCAATAAATGACGAAGGTATCGAAAATGAGGACGAGCCTATGTCTGCCTTAGCTGATGTGCCGGAAGCCGAGAAAGAAATAGACCGTATAGACGCGGCCTCAAGAATAAGGAAAGTTCTTAACGGAAAAGAGGAAACTAAGGCAAAAGCAAGGCAGGGAAGATATATGGCTTTTACGGCAGTATCGGGAGTGCTTTGCGCGGCGTTTATATTTATGTGTGTAAGCATGGTTCAAAATATGGGAAGAATAAAAGCCCTTGAGGCAGAGCTTACTGACGTTAAATTTACATACAGCGATATAAACTCAAAAATTGAGGATACGGCGGCGCAGGTTTTTGCCGTAAAAACTATGGAGCAGGAAAAGGAGCAGCGTGAAAAAGAGGAGGCCGAGACTAAAAAACTTGAGGAAGAAAAACAAAATCAGGAAACAGGAGACAAATATATAATACAATATGGCGATACTCTTTGGGACATATGCAACCGCCACTATGGCTCGCCGGAAATGCTTACAACTGTTATGGCCGTTAATAATTTAACCGATAAGGACAAACTTTGGGTTGGACAGGAGATAACTCTCCCATAATTAATATTATTTTGTAAATTCCCTTAAAAATTTCTGAGTTATATGATAAAATATCAAGAAGTATCGTATAGCTTAAATTTTGGAGGGAATTTTTAATATGCGCGCCAGTTGGGACGAATATTTTATGCAGATAGCTGAAATTGTAAAAACGCGCTCAACCTGTTTAAGAAGGCAGGTTGGTGCGGTTATAGTGAGGGAAAACCGAATTATAACAACGGGATATAACGGTGCTCCGGCAGGAACAAGACATTGTTGTGATATAAATTCTTGCCTTAGAATGGAGCTGGGGATACCGTCAGGAGAAAGGCACGAGCTTTGCAGGGCCTTGCATGCCGAGCAAAATGCCATAATACAGGCGGCCAAAATAGGCGTAAGCACAGAAAACGCTACAATGTACGTTACGCTTCAGCCATGTGTTATATGCGCCAAAATGATTGTAAACGCCGGCATAAAAAAGCTGGTTTATAAAGGAAATTATCCAGACGAGCTTTCTTTATCCATGCTTAACGAGGCCGGAGTAGAGCTTAATATTATGAATGAGGTATGATATTATGAAAATGATTTCTTGGAATGTTAACGGTTTAAGGGCCGCTGTTGGGAAAGGGTTTATGGATTATTTTAAAAGCGCTGACGCCGACATATTCTCAATTCAGGAAACAAAGCTTCAAGAAGGTCAGATAGACCTTGAAACGGAGGGATATTTTCAATATTGGAACTATGCCGAGAAAAAAGGATATTCCGGCACGGCTGTTTTTACTAAAAAGAAGCCCATAAGCGTTGTTTATGGAATGGGGATTGACGAGCATGACAAAGAGGGAAGACTTATAACACTTGAGTTTGAGAACTTTTTTCATGTTACGGCATATGTGCCAAATTCTCAGGCCGAAAACGCACGTCTTGATTATAGAGTAAAATGGGAAGACGATATAAGAGATTATCTGATGGAGCTTGACAGAGTAAAGCCGGTTATATTCTGCGGAGACCTTAATGTGGCGCATAACGAGATAGACCTTAAAAATCCCAAAACCAATATTGGCAACGCCGGATTTACATATGAGGAAAGAGGAAAGTTTACAGAGCTGCTTGAAAGCGGATTTGTGGACTCGTTCAGATATTTTTATCCGGAAACGACCGGCGCTTATTCCTGGTGGAGTTATAGGTTTAACGCAAGGAAAAACAATGCGGGGTGGCGTATAGATTATTTTGTTGTTTCGCAGCGTATTGCCGAAAAAATGAAAGATGCGGTTATACACAGCGATGTAATGGGCTCTGACCACTGCCCTGTTGAGCTTGTTATTGATTTATGATCTCTGGATAAGAGGCAAATATTTATTATATCAACATTGATTAAAGGAGGATTTCTTTTGGAAAATTTCAGTGAAATCTATAAACAAAAGCTTACAAGCGCCGAAGGCATAGCTCAAATGATTAAATCTGGATACAACTGTGCTTCTCCTATATGTATGGGTGAACCTGTGGACATAATGAACGCCATAGCCCGCAGGGTAAAAAACGGCGAGATAGAAAACATAAAGACAAACGGAACGCTTAATATAGGAAACAGGGACTATTTTAACGAGGAATTTGCCGGAAAATTTGACTTTAGGTCTTGGTTTTTTGGCGCCGGCTCAAGAAAAGGCGGACAGGAGGGGCGTTTTGACTATTTCAGCTACAACTATTCCGATTATCCACGGATTTATGATATGCGAAATGACCTTGATGCTCTTTTAATGGTGGTTTCGCCAATGGACGAACACGGATATTTCTCAACAGGGGCGTATTTTGGAGAAACTCTTGGCATGCTTAGAAACGCGAAGCATGTTTTTGTTGAGGTAAACAAATATATGCCAAGAACATTTGGAGAAAATTTTATACATATATCTCAGGTTGAGGCAGTTTGTGAAAATCATGAGCCTATAATTGAACTTCCCGTAAGCTCCATAAGCGAGAATGACTATAAAATAGGCGGATATATAGCCGAAATGGTGCCCGATGGGGCGACGATACAAATCGGTATAGGCGGAATATCAGGGGCTTTAGGCAAGGCTTTGGCCGATAAGAAGGATTTGGGAATACATACAGAGATGTTCTCTGACGCCATGGTTGAACTTATTGAATGTGGAGCCGTTACAAATGAGAGAAAGACATTCCATAAAAGGCAAAGTGTAAGTACATTTTGTTTTGGAAGTAAAAAGGTTTATGATTATATAAACAACAACCCTTCTCTTGTTATGCTGCCAGTGGATTATGTTAATGACCCATATAATATAGCCAAAAATGATAATTTCATATCAGTTAACGCCGGACTTGAAGTTGACTTTTTTGGACAGGTGTGCTCCGAGAGCATAGGTCCTGTGCCTTTCAGCGGTCCAGGCGGACAGTTTGACTATGTAAAGGGCGCCAAAATGAGCCGCGGAGGAAGAAGTTTTATAGCTATGCCGTCAACGGCGAAAAAAGGAACTATATCGAAAATAAAGCCTATGCTTACAACAGGAGCCGCTGTTACAAGCCATAAAAATGAGGTTGACTGTATAGTTACAGAGTATGGCGTGGCTCAGCTTTTTGGAAAGACAATGCGTGAAAGAACAGAAGAACTTATTAATATAGCTCACCCTGATTTTAGGGAGGAGTTAAGATTTGAAGCTAAAAAGATGAATATTTTAATTTAAAATTAAAAACGCGCCAAAAGCCCCATATGGGGCTTTTGGCGACTAATTTCAGTTATTACTGCTTAGCTTTAGCGGCGCACTCTGGGCATGTGCCATAAAACACAATCTGTTCGTCGTTTATCTCAAAACCGCTTTCCGCCTCCACTAATGAACGCATTGTGTCGTCTGGTTTAACTGATACATCAAACACGCGGCAGCATTTTGTGCATACTATATGTTGATGATTTGATACATCGGCGTCATAGTTGGAATGTTCAAAGCAAAAATTAAGCTCCTTTATCAATCCCGCCGTTTTAAAACTGTCTAAGGTTTTATATACTGTGGCAAGACTTATGGAAGGATTGTCAGCTATAAGCTTTTTGTGTATGTCTTCAGCCGATGGGTGAGTTTTTGTGCCAGCTAAAGCAGAGTATACCGCGAGCCTTTGCGGAGTTACTTTTAGTCCCTTTTCTTTTAAAATTTCTGCGAATTGCTTCATAGATATACTCCTTTTTAATAATTATTCTTACTTAATAATAATAACTTTTTTGTTATTTGTCAACATAATTTAAATTACATTTAATACCAATTTAATTTAGGAGGTTTTTTAATGAATGTTGTACTTCACGAACCGGAGATACCTCAAAATGCCGGAAATATAGCTAGAACTTGTTCTGTTACAAACACAACTCTTCATCTTATAAGGCCGTTGGGATTTTCTGTTGATGATAAACATCTTAAGCGTGCCGGACTTGATTATTGGAAAGAGTTGGATATAAGGTATTACGACAGCTTTGAGGATTTTATTATGAAAAATAAAGGAGCAAAAATTTGGATGGCTACCACAAAGGCTAAAAAAGTATATACCGATGTTAAATATGAAAAAGACGACTATATAATGTTTGGCAAAGAGTCGGCAGGCATACCAGAAGAAATATTACTTAACTATAAAGAAACAGCCGTAAGAATACCAATGTTTGGTGAGGCGCGAAGTCTTAATTTGTCGAACTCAGTGGCAATTATGCTTTATGAGGCTCTGCGTCAAAGAAATTTTGATGGTTTTAAGATGTATGGTCAGCTTCACAAATATATATGGTAATTTTTAAGTTTTATATTAAATAAAATTCATTAATTAAGTTAATAAATATTAATTTATTGCACATAATAGTAAAAAAATCAGCCTTTTACAAGGCTGATTTTTATGTTGCATTTTATATTCAATTACGGCTTAAATTTAATATTAAAAACTGAAAAATTAATACTCATAAAATAATTTTTTGTTTTTAGTTTATTTTTAATAATAATTTACTAAAAAAGATGAAAAAAATTAATTTATTATCCTATTTTATTAAAAAAATTGTGCAATTTATTTAACTTTAAATTATATTATTTTAGGTAAAAATTATAAAAACCAAATTTTATGAATAAAATTGACAAATTATGGGTATATAAATATTATGTTATAGGAATTTCAGGACGCCGGTATTTTATAAGAAGTGATTTTTCAACTATTTTTTGATAGAAGTAATTTTGCTGCGCAGCTTAATAATAAAAAAATATTAAGGAGTTTATTTATTATGTTATTGGCGATTTTTTTAATAGGCATTGCTATATTAATGCTTTTAATTATCAAGTTTAAGGTTAATCCTTTTCTTGCCCTTATTTTTACGTCAATACTTATGGGGTTTGGAAGCGGAATGAATGTTACTGACATATCGTCAAACATCGCTTCAGGCTTTGGCTCAACAATGACAAGCATAGGTATTGTTATAGCTCTTGGAATTATTCTTGGGCAGCTTTTATATGAAACAGGTGGAACGGAGGAAATAGCTAACCTTGCCCTTCGTAAGGTTGGTATTAAAAATTCCCCAATAGCCCTTTGTATAACAGGCGTTATAGTTGCTATACCTGTTTACTTTGACGCGGCTTTTGTTATTCTTGTTTCAATAGCAAAACAGCTTTCAAGAAAAACAGGAATTCCTTTCGCACGTTTTGTTACGGCTCTTGCCGTTGGACTTATTGTGGCTCACTGCGCCATAATACCAACGCCGGGTCCTATGGCCGTTTGCGGCACCGTAAACGCTCCGGTTGCCTCTTTTGTATTCTATTCTATAGTTGCCAGCGTTCCCGCCGCTCTTATTGGCGGAGTTCTTTACTCAAAACTTACCGTTAAGAAGTTTTTCCCTGAGCAGTGCGGCCATGAGGTTGAGGAAGTCGAGATAGACGACGGAAAATCAGGCGAAAGGTGCCCTGGTATGCTTGCCGTCGGACTTATACTTCTTCCTATTGTACTTATACTTGCAGGAACCGTTGCCAGCGTTGCCATTGGTGATAAAAATCAAGCATTAACAGATGCGTGTGCGTTTATAGGCGATAAAAATATAGCTCTTTTTATAGGTGTTATTGTGGCTATGTTTGCTCTTAGAAAATATTATAAACGTCCCCTTGACGACATGCTTACAGAGGCCGCAGGGCAGGCAGGAATGGTATTTTTAATAACGGGAGCCGGAGGAAGCTTTGGCGCAATAATAAACGCCACAGGTATTGGAGATTATATTGTAACTTCAATGTCTAACTTTAATATTCCGCTTATTGTTCTTGGCTTCCTTCTTTCACAGATATTAAGAGCCGCTCAAGGGTCGGCCACAGTTGCACTTGTTACGGCTTCAGCCATTGTTGGCCCTTCAATAGCGTCAACAGGAGCCTCTCCGGTGCTTGTAGGTCTTGCTATATGCTTTGGAAGCGTTGGACTTTCACTTCCAAATGACTCCGGTTTCTGGGTTATAAATAGATTTGCCGATTTCTCTTTCTCCCAGTCGCTTAAGGGCTGGACAATAGGCGGATTTATAGCAGGAATTACCGGATTTATAATTGTTTTGATACTTAGTCTTTTCCAAGGAATTCTTCCGGGACTTTAAAATTTAATATAAAATAAAAAATAAAAAAAGAAAGCCTTGTGTATGAGGCTTTCTTTTTTGTGTTAATATTTGTTTGAAAGTTTATTAACAGTGAATATTGAATAGAAAAATTTGTTTGCTGCAAAAAAACATGTTTTTTAAGAATTAATCAAAGTATATGCTGCCCGATTTTTTAAATGTAGTAAAAAGCGTTGAAGAATTTAATATCAGCAGAAAATATAGACATTCTGTTTTTTATTGTCTGAAACAATGATAAAGTATTTAAAGTTAGAAAATGTTGACTTATTCATCTTAAACAATTCTTAATTAGTTGCATACTTTTTTCTTAAACAGATATTTTGCTATAATGTTATTGACGGAGGGAACTATAATTTTCTTACGCCGAAAAGTGTTTCTTTATTGGGGAGGAAATTTTTATGTATAACATATTAATATGTGATGACGAGAAAGATATTGTTTCAGCTCTTAGAATATATCTTGATTCTGAGAATTATAACATATTTGAAGCCTATACGGGCCAGGAAGCCATTGAAAAAGTGCATCAAAACGATATACATCTTATACTTATTGACATAATGATGCCTGTTATGGACGGCATAGAGGCGACCAAAAAACTTAGGGATGAGGGCTGCAATGTGCCTATAATAATGCTTACGGCAAAAAGTGAGGATAATGACAAAATATTCGGTCTTAACATAGGCGCGGACGATTACATAACAAAGCCTTTTAATCCAGTTGAGGTTCAGGCAAGAGTCCGTTCACAGCTAAGAAGATATACAAGGCTTGGCGGAATGGAGCAGAAAGCCGGAAAGCTTGTTATAGGCGGCATAGAGCTTGACGATGAGGCAAAAATAGTTACGGTTGACGGCGAGGCTGTTACTCTTACACCCATAGAGTACAACATACTTAAATTTCTTATGGAAAATCCAGGGAAAGTTTTCTCATCGCCGGAAATTTATGAGCATATATGGCAGGAAAAGCCTTTTGGCTCGGAAGGCTCTGTTGCCGTTCATATAAGACATTTAAGAGAGAAAATAGAGATAAATCCATCTGAGCCTAAATATATAAAAGTGGTGTGGGGACATGGATATAAAATGGAGGCGAGAAAATGAGGAACATAAAAAACAACTTTGCTCTTAAGGCTTTTGGAAGTGTGGCTTTTGTTATTTCGGCCTCAATTACTGTGGTTTCAGTTGTTGCTATTATATATGCTATGATTTATGGCTGTTATAACGCCGGAGGCTTTTTCAGCTCTCCTTTGTGCCGCGATTATGCCTATAGCAGGGCGTGGGAAAGTTCAGTGTCGTATATAGAAAATGGCTCATTCCCATTAAACAACGACAGCGGAGTGTATGTTAAAATTTATGATAGGGGTTATCCTGACGGATACGACACCTATACTTATGAAGAAAGAAGCTGGAACAGCGCGTCCGAAAACGCTGCGGAAAACACAACAGAAATTGTTGAGCCGCTTACAGGAACAAATGAAAGCAGTTCGGTTACTAATGTAGGTGACTTTAACACTGATAAATATGATACAAATATACCGCAGCAATATAGCAATTCAACGCCTCTTTTAGAAGGGTCGTTTTCATATACAAGTGATAACGGAAGGTTTTATGAGGTTGCATACGGCATTTTTTCCATTCCAGAAAACAGCTGGCTAAGTCAGCAGAAGGAAATGTATGAAAGTTTCAACAGCAATAAATATAATGTTATAGCTGCCGCTGTGATATTTGCAATTATTGCCTTTGCGCTTTATGTTTATCTTTTAGCTGCGGCAGGCCATGTAAGGAAAAAAGGCGTTGAAGGATATGAGGATGTTATTCAAACTAATCTGCACGATAAAATACCCTTTGACCTCTATCTTGTTTTTGATTTTATTGCTGCATGCTGTGTGGTTGTGGCTATAGAAGAAGTTATTTATATGGACCTTTTGGCAAGATACCAATGGATAGCCGTTATAGTTTCGGCTGTTATAGGCTCAACACTTTTTCTGTCAACATCAGTTACACTGGCCACAAGAATTAAAACAAAAACTCTTATAAAAACAACGGTTTGCTATAAATGCGCGGATATTTTCTTCGCTTTTATAAGGCTTTGCCTTAAAGGAGCTGGAAGTTTTATAAATTCCCTTCCTTATACATGGGGAGCCGTACTTTTTGTTGTGGTTATTATATTTGTTAATGCCACAGATATGTTCCTTTTTAATTTTATAGTTGATGTGGCGGCTATACTTATAGCCTACAAATTTGCTAAAACTTGTGTTTCTCTTGAAAGAGCCGGCAAAGAGATAGCCGATGGAAATATGAACTATAGAGTTGATACAAAACGTATGCGTTGGAGATTTAAAAAACATGGCGAGAACCTTAACTCCATAAATAGAGGCATAGCTCTTGCTGTTGAAAAGCAGATGAAAAGTGAGAGAATGAAAACAGAGCTTATTACAAATGTGTCCCATGATATTAAAACGCCGCTTACGTCAATAATAAATTATGTTGGCCTTTTAAAGGGACAATGTACTCCGGAACAGCAAAAGGAATATATAGATGTTTTATCGCGTCAGTCCGACAGACTTAAAAAGCTTATAGATGATTTGCTTGAAGCCTCAAAAGCCTCAACAGGAAATATTAATGTTGATATTAAAGAACTTTTGGCAAGCGAAATAATATATCAGTCGGAAGGCGAGTATGACGAGAAGCTTAAAAACGCCAATCTTACGGTTGTTGTTACAACTCCGGAAAACGAAAAGCCTGTTAAGGCAGATGGAAGGCTTTTATGGAGAGTAATGGATAATCTTTTCTCAAACGTATGCAAATACGCTCAGAATGGAACAAGGGTTTATGTTGACCTTAAACAGGAAAAGGGCGAAACTGTAATATCTGTAAAAAACATATCAAAAGACCAGCTTAATATAAACGCCGACGAGCTTATGGAAAGGTTTGTAAGAGGAGATGCATCAAGAAATACAGAGGGAAGCGGTCTTGGACTTAATATAGCAAAAAGCCTTGTTGAGCTTCAAGGCGGCAAATTCGGCATAACAATAGACGGAGATTTGTTTAAAGCTGAAATACGCCTCAATTAAATATAAGCATGCTAAAGCCGGACAAAAGTCCGGCTTTTTGCATATTTTTAACTGATTAGCATTAAACCGTTTTATAAATATGTTATAAAATTTTTGATTAGTAAAACCGGAAATCAGTTTTATAAAAAATAGTTCTTATTTCAAAGATTTTATTTTTAATGTTATGAAAATAATAAAGCCTGTTAATAAAGAGCCAAAGGTTTACCAACTATTCACTAAACGGAATGATTGTTCCGGAAATATATCCAGTAAAGTATATCATGCTGATATGAATTATAAAACAGATTATTAAAAAAACTACAGAAACGAGCTTTATTTTTGTTATGGAAAAAATATTTTTAAGATAATTTCCTGTAACCCATATTTCGGACGCAAAAAATAGGATATAAAGCAGATTGGTTTTGAAAAACATAGCCATGTTTGAAAGAGCGTAGCTGATAATTATATAATTTATTGATTCAGTAAAAATCTCAATACATTTTATAAAGATTTTTTTCATTTTATCAACTCCTATACTAAGCTTCATTATACCATTCAGTTTAATAGCTTTCAATGAAGTTAAGAGGTTTCCTTTCGTTTTAATAATGAATGGTATTTGTAAAAATATTTGTTAGGCGCTTTTATATAATATAGCTTTTATGGTATACTTTAGTTTATTAATTTCAGTTTTTATTTTCTTTAGGGAGGCGTTAAGTTTGAGGTTATATAAAAGGGTTACTGATATAGTGGGGAACACGCCGCTTCTTGAGCTTAGCAATATTGAAAAGGAACGCGGACTTGAAGCAAAGGTCTTTGCCAAGTTGGAATTTTTAAATCCTGCCGGAAGCGCCAAAGACAGGGTTGCAAAGTTTATGCTTGATGATGCTGAGAAAAAAGGCTTAATTAAAGAAGGAGCTGTTATAATTGAGCCTACAAGCGGCAACACAGGCATAGGATTGGCGGCGGCAGCGGCCTCAAGAGGATACAAATCTATTTTTGTAATGCCCGACACAATGAGCGTTGAAAGAATAAATCTTCTTAAAGCATATGGCGCTGAGATTGTGCTTACAGACGGCAAAAAGGGAATGCAGGGCGCTGTTGACAAGGCTGATGAGCTGGCGGCTGAAATTGACGGTTCTTTTATACCGGGGCAATTTGTAAACCCGTCTAATCCTAAAGCTCATTATTTAACAACAGGGCCTGAAATATGGAACGACACCGACGGGAATGTTGATATATTTATAGCCGGAGTTGGAACAGGGGGAACCCTTAGCGGAACAGGAAAATATTTAAAGGAGATGAACCCTCTTGTTAAAGTTATAGCCGTTGAGCCTTTATCATCTCCGCTTTTGTCCGAAGGACATGCCGGAAGTCATAAGCTTCAGGGAATAGGAGCTAACTTTGTGCCTGAAACACTTGACAGAAAAATTTATGATGAGATAATAACCGTTTCAGATGACGATGCTTATAATATGGGCAGACTTCTTGCCAGAAAAGAGGGTGTGCTTGCGGGCATATCTTCAGGAGCGGCCGTATGGGCGGCTTTAAAAGTTGCCGAAAGACCGGAAAATAAGGGCAAGAACATAGTTGTTATAATACCGGATACAGGCGACAGGTACCTTTCAACACCTGATTATCTTGTTTAAGGAGGCCGTTTAAATGGGAAATTTTATAAGCAGAGACGAGGCTTTTGAGCTTTTGAAAAAATATAACAAAGAGCCTTTCCACATTCAGCACGCCATTACAGTTGAGGGCGTTATGCGCTGGTATGCCCAAAAACTTGGTTATGACCCAGAATATTGGGGAACAGTGGGACTTTTGCACGACATAGATTTTGAGCTTTATCCTGACCAGCATTGCAAAAAGGCTCCGGAACTTTTAAAAGAGGCCGGAGTTGGCGACGACATAATACATTCGGTTGTAAGCCATGGATATGGTCTTTGTTCCGATGTTAAGCCGGAGCATGAAATGGAAAAGGTGCTTTTTGCCGTTGATGAGCTTACAGGACTTATAGGCGCCGCTGCGCTTATGCGTCCTTCAAAAAGCGTTATGGATATGGAGCTTAAAAGCCTTAAGAAAAAGTTTAAAGACAAGGCTTTCGCAGCAGGCTGTTCAAGGGATGTTATAAAACAAGGCGCAGAAAATTTGGGCATTGAACTGGACCAACTTTTTACCGATTCTCTTGAAGCAATGCGTTCTTGTGAAAAGACTGTTCAGGAAACTATGGAAAAATATAACAGCTGAAGATAAACTAAAAAGAGGAGGTTAAGCTCCTCTTTTTAGTTTGAAACATATATTTCTTTTTTGAAACAGAAGTTTTTTTAAGAAATAGCCGTTTCTTTAGGAAATAAATATTTCACGATAAAATATTGGTTAGTTTCTAAAATGATTATTGCATTAAGCTAACGCACGGGTAAAAAAATATTATTTACCAAGAAGCTTTTTTATGCATTGGAAAGATTCTTCACTTATTACGTGCTCTATACGGCATGCATCTTTTGACGCTGTTTCGTCGTCAACGCCTATTGACACAAGATAATCGTGAAGTATGCAGTGGCGTTCATAAACACTTTCAGCTATTTTTCTTCCCTCTTCTGTAAGCACAAGCTGATTTATGTTGCCAATAGTAACATAACCGGCCTCTTTTAAAACAGACATGGCACGACTGATAGAGGGTTTAGAGAAATTAAGCTCGTTGGCTACGTCAACAGAACGCGCTATGCCGTTTCGTTTTTCAAGAATGAGTATTGTCTCAAGATAGTTTTCGCCGGACTCGCGCAAATTCATTTTATCACCGCCTTTGTTAAAATTTAACGTCAATAACTTCAAATATAATAGATATTATATTACATTTTGTTGATATATTCAATAATTTCTATAAATTATAACAGACATATTTATTATTGTTTTAACTGATTTGGACGTATATAATATTATTAAACACAATGCTGATAAAGGGGGCTTTAACGTGAATATTAAGCCATATATTCACCATGTGCAATATTATGAAACAGACAAAATGGGCGTAGTACATCATTCTAATTTTGTGCGGTGGATGGAAGAAGCCAGAGTTTACATGATGGCTGAGGCCGGTTTTGGATATGGGCGTCTTGAAAAAGAAGGCATAATAAGCCCTGTTATAGGTGTGAAATGCGATTATAAAATTATGACCCAATTTGAGGACGATATTTTGATTGAAACCGATATAAAAGAATACAATGGAATAAAGTTGGTAATAGAATATGTTATGAAAAACAGCGTTACGAAGAAAATTGTGGCTAAGGGACAGAGCAGCCATTGCTTTTTAAATTCAAGCGGAAGACCTGTTAATTTAAAAAAAGTTTGTCCTGAACTGGATAAAGCTTTTAATTTGCTTATGGAAAAATAGAGGTGACTTATATGATACCGGCGCTTATTGAGCAAGCAATGAATATAAAAATGAAAAGTGAAAAAAATCCCTCTATAATATCTGATTATGAGTTGGCCTATTCATGCGGCGTTTTCTGCCGCCTTATGAATATTGAAAGCGGAGAGGACTTAAAAAGTATTAGGGAAAAAATTATATCAGCGGCCAATAATTTTAAGCCGAAAAGCGTTGAGATTGAGCGTCTTTTGCTTATGGTTAAAGATTTTGAACCAATAGGCGACGCCAAGGACGAGAAAATGATTAAAAAGCTTATTGAGATGGGAAAAGAACATAAAGGCTCATAAAACTATAGTGTTGCGCCAAAAAAGTCTTGATAAGGCGAAAGTTTTGTATAATAATTAGTTTGTAAAAAATATACGGGAGGACGAAAATGGATAGAATTAAGATGACTACGCCGCTTGTTGAAATGGACGGCGACGAAATGACAAGAGTGCTTTGGAAAATGATTAAGGACGAGCTTATAGAACCCTATGTTGATTTAAAAACAGAGTATTACGACCTTGGCCTTGAGCACAGAAACGAAACAAATGACAAGGTTACGGCTGATTCAGCCGAAGCCACAAAAAAATATGGCGTGGCTGTAAAATGCGCTACAATAACGCCGAATGCCGCAAGGGTTAAGGAGTATAACCTTAAGGAAATGTGGAAAAGCCCAAACGGAACAATAAGAGCCATGCTTGATGGAACTGTTTTTAGAACGCCTATTGTGGTGAAGGGAATAGAGCCGGTTGTTAAGTGCTGGAAAAAACCTATAACAATAGCAAGGCATGCCTATGGCGATGTATATAAGTCTGTTGAGATGAAAATACCGGGAGCAGGAAAGGCCGAGCTTGTTTTTACAGATGAGAATGGAAACGAGACAAGAGAGCTTATACATAATTTTAATGGCGCAGGAGTTATTCAGGGACAGCATAATCTTAATTCGTCTATAGAAAGCTTTGCCAGAAGCTGCTTTAATTACGCTCTTGACCTTAAACAAAGTTTATGGTTTGCCACAAAAGACACCATATCAAAAAAATATGACCACACTTTTAAGGATATTTTTGCCGAGATATATGAAAATGAGTATAAAGAAAAATTTGAGGCAGCCGGCATAGAATATTTCTATACTCTTATTGACGACGCTGTGGCAAGGGTTATGAAGTCGGAAGGCGGCTTTATATGGGCCTGCAAAAATTATGACGGCGACGTTTTCAGCGATATGGTTTCGTCGGCTTTCGGTTCTTTGGCCATGATGACGTCGGTTCTTGTTTCTCCTTCAGGCGTTTATGAGTATGAAGCGGCCCACGGCACTGTTCAAAGGCACTATTATAAATATCTTAAAGGCGAGGAAACATCTACAAATTCTGTGGCCACGATATTTGCATGGACAGGAGCCTTAAGAAAAAGAGGAGAGCTTGACGGAATAAGCGAGCTTTGCGATTTTGCTGACAGGCTTGAAAAGGCCGTTATAAGCACAATAGAAAGCGGAAAAATGACAAAGGATTTGGCGGCCATAACAGAGCTTGAGAACCCTGTTGTTTTAAACAGCCAGGATTTTATAAAGGAAATTAAAAACACGCTGGATAAAATGTGATTAATAAATCAGCGTAATTTTTAAAAGTTCGGTGGAAAAATTTTCTGAATAAAATTAAAAAATAGCATATTTTTATATCTATTTTTCAGCTGAATCAATTTTGTTATATAAATAAAAGCCCGAGAATTTTCTCGGGTTTTTTAAAATTAATTATTGATGATATTTTCCCGTAACAGAATCTATAACTATTTTAACGACACAGGTGCCGTTGAGCATTTCTTTGGGTATGTTGAAGCCGGAAAACTGAGGAGTATATTTTTCAACAATGGCGTTTAATGCAGACTGCTTCTCATTAATATCGTGAACAATAAAGGCTTGCCCCCTAACGCATACACTTTCATACTGGCAATCGGCTTTGCAGGGAGAGACTATGCCGTCTTTAAGTATTTTTTTAAAATCGTATATGTAAAAACAAACTTTTGGCTCCCTTTTTATGTTGTCAAGCTTCTCTCCCTTTGGCAGACCGTGAAAATAGATGTTTCCGTTTAAGTATACATAGTGAACGGCGACAGTATATGGGTATCCGTCATAACCTATTGTGGATATGCTTCCGGTAGGGGAAAAAATCAAAATTTCATTAACTCTTTCTTCACTAAGATGAAATTCTTTCATTCTGCGCTGCATAAAAATACCCTCCTTTTAATTAATCAGTTTTTTTGGTATACTTTGTATTATATGGTTTTTTATATTTTAAGTAAAGGCGGTTTTTGTATGAGAAACACAACCTTGTGCTATATAGAAAAAGACGGCAAATATCTTATGCTTCATAGAACAAAAAAAGCTGTTGATGAGAATAAGGACAAGTGGATAGCCGTGGGAGGAAAATTTGAGTATGGCGAAAGCCCAGAGGACTGCGCAATTAGAGAGGTTAAAGAAGAAACGGGACTTACACTTAATTCTTTTAAATATAAGGGTATAGTGACATTTGTGTCGGATATATGGGGAAGTGAATATATGCACCTTTTTTGGTCCGATAATTTTAGCGGTAATCTTATATCGTGCGATGAGGGCGAATTGGAATGGGTTGACAAAAGCAAGGTGAATTCCCTTAAGGCTTGGGAAGGAGACAAAATATTTTTGAGACTTATAGAAAAGAACGTTCCATTTTTCTCTCTTAAGCTTATTTATGAGGGAGAAATCCTTAAAAAAGCAGTATTAAACGGTTCGGATATAAAGCTCCCTTTCGGCGGTGATATTTAATTATGGGAAAATATGTTTTTGGTGTTGATGTTGGCGGTACATATACTAAATTCGGAATTTTCAAGGATAGAAAGCTTATTGATAAGTGGAAAATAGACACAGATGTTGAAAATTGCGGAGAAAATATATTAAAAAATATAGGCAGAGAAATAGATAAAAAAACAGAGAGCATGGGAGTCTTAAAAAGCTCCGTTGAAGGCTGCGGGATATGCGTGCCGGGACCTGTTGATGAAAAGGGTCTTGTTAGAGGCTGCGTTAATCTTGGATGGGGATATAAAAGAGCCGCGGTCGAGCTTGAAAATATAACAGGGCTTAAATGCGCAGTTTTAAACGACGCTAATGCCGCGGCCCTTGGGGAATTTGATTTTGGCCTTGGCGGAGAGTATGACAGCGCCGTTATGGTTACCATAGGCACAGGAGTTGGAGGAGCGGTTATATATAAAGGCCAGGTACTTTCAGGTTACAGAGGCAACGCCGGTGAAATAGGGCATTTTAAAATTGACCCGCTTAATGGACCTGAATGCTCCTGCGGTAAAAAAGGCTGTCTTGAGTGTTACTCATCTGCAACGGGAATAGTAAGGTTCGCTTATGAAAATTTAGAAAAATATCCTGACACAAAACTTTGTATAATTGAAAATTTCACTGTTAAGGATATGGCTGATTTAGCAAGTGAAGGTGATGAACTTTGCAAACTGGCTTTTGACAGAGCTGGAAAATTTGTTGCTCTTGGACTTAGTTTTATGGCGGGAGCAGTTGACCCAAAGGTTTTTATTATAGGCGGAGGCGTATCTCAAGCGGGAGATGTTATATTTGAGCCTATAAGAAAATATTTTAAGCAGTTTGCCTTTAATACGGAGGAGGAAACGCCGGTTTTGCCGGCTAAACTTGGAAATGACGCCGGAATATTTGGAGCGGCGGAATTTATTTTAAAAAGGAGGATTTAAATTGATAGAGGAGCTTGTGGAGTATAACAGAAAATTTGTTGAGAGCGGTGAATATAAAAAATTTCAAACAAGTAAATATCCGGATAAAAAAATAGCCATATTAACATGTATGGATACAAGGCTTGTGGAACTTTTGCCGGCCGCTTTAGGTATTAAAAACGGCGACGTTAAAATGATTAAAAACGCCGGTGGAATTGTTACAAGCCCTTTTGGAAGTGTTGTAAGAAGCCTATTGGTTGGCGTTGTTGAGCTTGGCGTTGAGGAAATAATGGTAATAGGTCATTCCGATTGCGGAGCGTCCGTAATAAATCCGGAAAAAATGATTGATAAACTTTTAAAGAGGGGAATTTCTCAAGACCATATTGACATGATGAGATATTGCGGAGTAGACTTTGAAAAATGGCTCAGCGGTTTTGACAATGTCGATATGTCAGTTTCCGAAACGGTGGATTTTCTCAAGAATCACCCTCTTATGCCGAAGGACGTAGTTATAAAGGGCTTTATTATTAATCCGGAAACAGGCGAGCTTAGGTCTGTGGAAGTTTAATTTATGTTATAATAGTGACAAGTAAAAAATAAATATTCTGAAAGTGCAAAGGGCCTGATATTTCAGGCTCTTTGCTGTATATTTTACACATTTGGGGTTTGCATAAAACATTGGGAGGTAGTGTGTTTATATTATTTAATTTTAAATTTGAATTTAGCTTCAGTTTTGTGAAGCGTTTTCATTTGTTGTTCGCGAGATGTTATCGCCTTCTTTCTCAAGTCTTGGTTCTTGTCCTCCAGCAGAAGGTTCTCTCATTTCCGTCAATGTGACGCTTTCGGCAGTGTTTTCTGAGTTTTCCTCAAGCGTTACTTTAACAAAAGAACCTTCTGTTATGTCGCTTAGGTCGATTTCTGAGGTTTCTGAATTTTCCTCTTTATAAAATTTTGAGCTTTCTGATATTTCTATTGTGATTTCCTCACTATCGGGCCTTTCAGGAGGAACTGCATTTTCATTGGTTGAAGTTGCCTCGGAGGGAACAGCATTTTCGTTCACTTCTGATGCTTCAGCACTTTGAGTTTGCTCAGGGGAATTGCCTCCTTCCGTTATTTCCGGCTGAATTTCGGTTTCACCTCCTTCCGGTGCCTCTGTATCTTTGGCAGGCACGCTGCCCTCGTTGCTGTTTTTAGGTCCGCGGCCGCCTCTGTTCTGGAACACTTCAATAGTTATTGAGCTTTCACTTACGGATTTTACGGTTCCTAATATTATGTTTTCTTCATTAGATGTCGGGGACTCTAAGTTACTGTTATTGGTTGATGAAATGGCTTGTGTTTCTGTTTGAGATGAGTTTTCGGAGGCGAGAGTGCACCCACAAATTAAAGATGAAACTATAATGGTTGATATTGTGAGCGACACAATGTTTTTTTCATATAACGCTTCTCCTTTCGTTTGATTTTTATGTTTATAGTTTAATTTCAGCATGTGAAAATTAAGTGAAGCGTTTATGAGACTTTTATGTGTTTTAGAGAAACAGTTTTACATCTCAACGGCTGCTCTGGCAGGGGCTCCGTCGCAGTTTTCTACTTTAAGAGGAAAGCAGTAAAATTTATATATACCGCTTTTTATTCCGTCAAGTTTAAGTCCTTCTATAATAGGCACTTGAGCTTTAAGAAGTGTTTTATGCACTGAAAAGCCTGTTATTTTTTCATCTTCTATGTCAAAGCATTCTGTTCCAACGGCCTTTATTTTTTTTGATATAAGTTCTTGGGCTCCGTTCAGTGTAAGAAATATATCTTTATTCTTCGTTTTTAGTATGAATATGTCAAAAAGACTGAAATTGAGACCATTTAAAAAATTACGGTCTACATTTTTTAATGATGAAACATCGGCTATAAATGCCTTTCCACAAAGGGTGTTAAGATTTATGTCAGATATTCCGTTAAGGTCGCCAAAAAAATGTTTTGGCGCGTCAACATGTGTTCCACAGTGGCTTCCCATTGATATTTGGCTTACGTTAAAGCCGGCGCTGTTAATATCGCATATGGTTTTAAGACTGAATTTTGGGTCTCCCGGATAAGTATAAATATTTGAGTTGAGAGTTCTTGTTATATCAACTAACATTATTATCTCCTTTTTTGACAGATAGGTTTGATATTTTTATACAAAGTATGTTATACTAAGCCTATAAATTTTACAAGGAGGTTTTTTAAATGGCAAATACGGTTACAAAAGATACAAAAATAGGCGATCTTCTTATGATGGACAGAAACATAGCCATACTTCTTATGCAGGCTGGAATGCATTGCGTTGGCTGCCCTTCGTCAGCAGGAGAAACTCTTGAGGAAGCCAGCATGGTTCATGGCATGGACGCAAATAAGCTTGTTGACGCCATTAACGACTATCTTTCAAAAAAGCAGTAATAAAAATAAACGGTTCCGCGTTTTTGAGGAGCCGTTTTTTATGACTTTATAAAGCGGGGAACTTAATTATGAAAAAGGTAATGCTTGTTTTTGGCACAAGACCGGAGGCTATAAAAATGTGTCCGCTTGTTAATGAGCTTAAAGCAAGGAATAATTTTAAAACTATTGTTTGTGTAACGGGACAGCACAGGCAAATGCTGGACCAAGTTTTAAAGGCGTTTAATGTTGAGCCTGATTATGATTTATCTATAATGAAGGACAAGCAGACGCTTTTTGACGTTACAGTTAACATATTGGAGAGAATAAGACAGGTTCTGGAGGCCGAGAGACCGGATGTTGTTCTTGTTCACGGAGATACAACAACTACGTTCAGCACAGCTTTGGCTTGCTTTTATATGCAGATTCCTGTTGGACACGTTGAAGCCGGCTTAAGAACCTATAACATATACTCGCCATATCCTGAGGAATTTAACCGTCAGGCTGTTGGCATAGTGGCTAAGTTTAATTTTGCCCCAACAGAAATTTCTAAAAATAATCTTTTGAGAGAAGGAAAGAGCGCCGATACGATTTTTGTTACAGGCAACACAGCCATAGACGCCCTTAAAACAACCGTAAGAGAAGATTACTCAAATGAGCATCTTAAATGGGCGGAAGGAAGCCGTCTTATAATGCTTACGGCCCACAGAAGAGAGAATCTTGGAAAGCCAATGCACAACATGTTCAGGGCCATAAGAAGGATAGTTGACGAAACAGAAGATATAAAAGTTATATATCCTATACACATGAATCCTGTTGTTAGGAAAGCCGCTGACGAGGAGCTTGGAAACGACGACCGTATAAGGATTATAGAGCCTCTCGATGTTATTGATTTCCACAACTTCCTTTCAAGAAGCTATCTTATACTTACAGACAGCGGCGGAATACAGGAGGAGGCGCCTTCTCTTGGAAAGCCGGTTCTTGTTATGAGAGACACCACCGAAAGACCTGAGGGAATTAAGGCCGGAACTCTTAAGCTTGTTGGAACGAATGAGGAGACAATATACAACGAGTTTAAAAAACTTCTTACAAGCAAAGAGGAATACGACAAAATGAGCCATGCTTCAAACCCCTACGGCGATGGCTTTGCCTGCGTAAGAATAGCCGATATACTTGAGAAAAATTTATAAAATTGTCGGTAACTATTTAAACAAATATGTCAATATAAAAGGATTTTTATTTGACTTAGTATAATGTAACCACGCTAAAGCCCAACAATGGATAGCAAATTCCGTTTGTTGGGCTTTAAAAATGCCTTTTTTAAGTAGGAAGCTTTAGATACTTAGTACACATGTGTTTTAGCGAAATTTTGGAATTAGGTATTAATTTTTATTGATATTCATGATAAGAATGACACATACCGAAAAATTGATTTGCTTTTTATAATTTAAAAGGCTTGAATGTTATAAAAGATAGGGAGTTTTATGGTTATAAAAGTAATGTTTAATGGGAAAGTTTTTTATTATATTCGCTAATTAGAGAAATATTAAAATATAGTTGCGTAAGCTACTTTTTTGTGATATACTGTTACGCTGTGAAAGCGGGTGAAACTATATGGACGATAATTTTCCCAATATTGGGCGGTGCATAACTATTTTAGACAGGCTGATGAAGATGTATTACGATAGAGGCTTAGCTGATTTTGAAATTGGATGGGGACAGCAGTTTTATGTGGAATATATTTATGACCATCCGGGGGCTTCGGCCCAGGAAATGGCGGAGCGTATTAGAGTTGACAAGGCCACATTAACAAAAGTTATTAAAAAGCTTATGGAAATTGGTTATGTTAACATTGTTAAAAGTCAAAAGGACAAGCGTATAAAACTGCTGTATTTAACGGACAAAGCGATTCCTCCAGCTAAAAAAATTAAAGAAATACACAAAAATTTTTATAGGGATATGTGCCATAATATTCCTTCGTCGGATATTAAAGAAGCGGAGCGTACAATGGAGCAGATGATGGAAAACATAAATAAAAAGGTGTGGCACAGAATGGAGGAACGAAGTTTTGAACAATGAAATTACTAAGTTAACCGACAAAAAACGCGCTATGATTTTTTTAAATTTGGTTGTTTCCGGCATAGCCTCGTCAATTTTGTCAACGGCTATGACAACGGCCCTTCCAAATGTTGTGGACTATTTTGGAGTAAGCACATCGGTTGGACAATGGGTTACAAGCGGATATTCTTTGGCTATGGGAATGATTATGCCGCTAACAGCATTTTTAATTACAAAATTTCCAACAAAAAAGCTTTATATAGTTGGTATTGGAAGCTTTATAATAGGTCTTTTACTAAGCATTTTTGCAGGAAATTTTTACATTATGATGGCTGGAAGAGTTATACAAGCCTGTGGAAACGGAGTGTTAATGTCAGCGGCTCAAGTTGTTATTTTAACCGTCTATCCGCCGGATAAAAAGGGAGCGATGATGGGAACATACGGCTTGGCAACAACGGCGGCGCCCATTATAGCGCCAACAATAGCCGGACTTATGATTGACGCATTTGGCTGGAAATCCATTTTTTATGTTGTTCTTGTTATTATGATTATGTCATTTATTATGGCGTGGATTGTTTTTGAGAATGTATTGGAAACTCAAAATAAAAAATTTGACGCAGTTTCTTTTGTTGAAAGTATTTTTGCCTTTGGCGGTATAACTCTTGGCATTGGAAACATAAGTGATTTTGGAATTGTAAGCACACAGGCGGGGCTTCCTTTGCTTATAGGCGTTATAGTTTGCGTGCTTTTTGTTGTTCGCCAATGCAAACTTGAGAGGCCGTTTCTTGACGTTAGAATATTGAAAGGTTATGATTACGCTGTAAGCGTTGTGTCAAGCATGGTTTTATATCTTGTTATGATGGGGTCATCGGTGATTATGCCGCTGTATGTTCAAAGCGTTATGGGATATTCAGCTGTTGTGTCAGGCTTGGTAACATTGCCAGGGTCGCTGGCAACAGCCGTTGTAAGCCCTTTTGCCGGAAGAGTGTATGACAAAATGGGAATTAAAAAGATTTTTATGGTTGGTTCAGCAGCCTTAGTAATAAGCAATATAGGAATGTTTTTTATTGATATGGGCACGCCTCTTTGGATTGCAGCTGGACTTAATGTAATACGTAATATTTCTATAGGAAGCCTAATGATGCCACTGCTGACTTGGGGAAGCAGCAGTGTGGATTCTAAAAAAGTAGCTGACGCGTCGTCGCTTCTTACGTCGTTCCGCACAATTTCCGGAGCCATTGGGTCGGCGCTGTTTGTTGGTATTATGACAACGGTGGGAGCGAATTCGAAAGCCGTTTATGGGAACGGCGCTCTTATGCATGGTATGAATGTAGCGTTTTTTTGGATGGCTATGGGAGCCGCAGTTCTGTTTATAATATCGGTTTTTGGAGTTAAAAGCAATAAACGTACTTTTGGAATATTTAAGAAAGCATAAATTCAATACTGAAATAAAAAATGGCCATAACTTTTATGGCCATTTTTAGTCTGTTTAAATAGACGAGTTTTATGATTGAATAAAATATTGTATAAGTTTGACTTTAAAAATTCAATTTTTGCAGTTTTGTTAAGACAGAACTTAATTAAAGTTTTATTTTAAAAGGAACATATCTTTTTTAGCGTTTATAAAGTAAAGGCATATTATAAGCGACACAGCCGTTGCGCATGGTGCAGCGAAGCCTATTATATATAGCGAACCGCCTGCCGCTTTGCTTAGTATATAGGTTAATGGTATCCTTATTATAAAAGTTGCAACCATGCTGTGAGCAAAGGCTATTATGGATTTTCCAAAGCCGCTGAAGTATGAGTTCATGCAAAAAACAAAGCTTACAAACAAACAGTCCAAAGAGTAGGACTTTAAATATTGCGCCGCTGAAGCTATAACCTGGGGGTCATTTGAAAACAGTGATGTAAGGCTCTGCGGTGTAAACTGTCCTAAAAGACAGGCTATTACACCAAAAATAAGAGAGTATGAAACACCATACCATAAAACTTTGCGTGCTCTGTCGGTTTTTCCGGCTCCAACGTTTTGTGCTGTCATGGCGGCTACGGCTGAGGCAAAGGCTGTTGGCGGAAGCATGGCAAAAACAATTATTTTCTCAACAACGCCAACTGATGCGGAGGCCACAATTCCAAGGGAGTTTACTATGGCTGTTATAACAAGAAAGGACACGTTTACAAGAGCATCTTGAAGGGCGAGAGGAGCACCGACTTTCAGTATCATTAAGGAAAGCCCTTTATTAAAAGAAATATGGCTCCTGGTAAATTTAAAACCAAGTCCTTTCTTCTTTAAATATAAAAGGCTGGCTATAAAACTTATGCCCTGCGCCATTACGGTGGCTATGGCGGCACCTTCGGCGCTTAAAGGTATTATGGCCGTAAGTATATAGTCCATAACAATGTTTATTATACATGCCAAAAGTATAAAGTAAACAGGTGTTTTCGAGTCGCCTATTCCTCTGAATATGCCGCTTACGGCATTATATCCCACAATAAACGGTATTCCCAGGGAGCAAGTCAATATGTAGTTTCTGGCCGGTATAGCCGCTTCTGGAGGGGTATCCATTACGGATACTATCCGTCCTGTAAGAAGAACCATTATCGGCGTTATGATTATCGAAAGAATTATAAAAAGCACTGCTGTGGTGCCGATGGTTTTTGCGGTCCCGTCAAAATCCTTTTCGCCTATATGGCGGCCTATTATAACTGTTGCTCCCGTTGATATACCGAGAATTATTCCTGTTATTGTCTGCATAACCTGACTGCCTATGGCAACTGCCGAAACCGCCGACGAGTCGGAGTATTGTCCAACAAAGAATAGGTCAGCCGCGCCATAAAGCGCCTGAAGTAGGCTTGCCGCCAAAAACGGAATGGCGAATTTTAAAAGAGAGGGACCTATTTTTCCGGTAATAAGAACATTTTCTTTTTCCATGATTTTCCTCCTGAATGATTTATATTAATTAAAAAAGCCGGATAAGAGAGCGGGAATTTCACCCGCCATCTTATCCGGCTTATAATATCGCAGTATTATTTGCCCTCCGATGACCAAAAGAGATTTTATCACATGATATTTTGTAAGTCAACACTTTTAAAGAATATGATATTATTGGATAAATAAAAAAGATAATATTTAGATAGTTTTTTATTCTTCTGGATTCAAAGAAAGCCTTGCTGCAATTTAATAATGATTAAAAAATCAGTTTTAGCTAAATAAAGTTTTGTTTTTTAGAAATATTTTGATGTTGAACAATATTTGTTTTAAATTGTTATAAATTACGTTTTAATGTGTTAAAGGCAGGGCTTTTAAAATGCTTAATAACTAAAAAAGTCCCTGAAAATCAAGGACTTT
>CAJFUS010000019.1 GCA_904420235.1 Candidatus Neoanaerotignum tabaqchaliae | reverse complement strand
TATTTTCTATATACTCAAACTCATCATAGGAAAAAACCGACGGCGCCATGTAAGTATATTGTATTCCGCTGTATGATAAAACAGCCGGCGTTAAACCGCGGCGCAGGTCCATTTTATTAATACGCTCAAAATTTTCAAGAGCTATTTTGTCGTTGCATTTCCATATTTTTTTAAGCTCCTCATAAGTTAATGAGGACAGATAATTTTTAAGCTCCTCCGCCTTATCTATAAACGCCGGCAGATTTCTGTATTCAATACTGTCGTCAACAATCATTTTTTTAGCCGGCGATATTATTACGCGCATAAAAACCTCCAAAATTTAAATAAAAATCGAACGCCCGTTTAAAAATACCATTTCCAACATACGTCCGGCATATCCTCAAGAAATTGGAAACACCTGCCTTAATTAATAAACAAAGCTTATTATGCCATAAAAGTTAAAATCTTTAAAGTAAAAATCACATTTAAATAAATTTTTAAAATATATAAAACAGAAAATAGTCCACTTTTAATAAAAAACAATTAAAACGCTCGTAAATTCTTTAAGTTTTTTAAATAAAAACACCGCGCAAAAATATAATAAGGTTACCAGCCCTTTATATTTTTCTCATCCATTTTGGCTCTCCATACGCTTATTTTACAATAAATAACTAAACGGCGGTCGTATTTAAAAAATTGTTAATACAAACCGCCGTTTGTTCTATGGCAAAATTCTTTCAACTTTAAGCCTTAGTTCGTTAATATTAATTTTCGTTTATAAGTTCTTCCAATGTTCCGCATAAAATATTAAAATCTATTGGTTTTGATATATGAGCATTCATTCCCGCCTCAGCCGTAGCGGATATGTCCTCGGCGAAGGCATTTGCTGTAACGGCTATTATCGGCACTTTTCCGGCATCACTGCGGTTAAGGGCCCTTATAGCCTTAGCCGCGTCGCAGCCGCCCATTTCCGGCATCTGCATGTCCATAAGTATGGCGTCAAACTCAAACTCTTTTGACTTTTTAAAAATCTCAACGGCTTCTTTTCCGTTCCAAGCCTGAACTATGTTTATGCCGTTCATTGAAAGTATCTCTGTGGCCACTTCCATATTAATCATGTTATCCTCGGCCAAAAGAATATTTTTGCCCTCCAATGAAAACGCTTTTTTATTATCATTTTTTGTTGACTCTTGGGCCAAAATTTCCTCTTCCTCATCTGTTATAAAAGGCAAAGTTACAGTAAAGGCGCTTCCATCTCCAAGGCGGCTTTCAACATAAATATGTCCGTTCATTTGGTCCACAAGATTTTTAACAATAGCCATTCCAAGACCTGTTCCTGCTATTTTTTTCGTGCTGAACCTTGTTTCTCTGGCGTATGGCTCAAACACTTTCTTTAAAAAGTCCTCCGACATTCCAAGACCGGTGTCCGAAACAACTATTTTATATTTGGAATAGTCACCTTTTTCAAGTTGCGATACTTCAACCTTTACACTGTCATTTGCAGAGGTAAACTTAAAAGCATTCGACAAAAGGTTATTAATTACCTGACTTACCCTGAATGGGTCTCCCATAACTTTTGAGTTTTCTATATTAAAATTAATCTCAAAGGCTTTGCTGTCCTTTTCCGCCTGAAATCTAAAGTTTTCGCAGCAGTCATTTATACATTTTTTCAGGTCAAATTTTTGAGTATTTAAAACAATCTTCCCCTGCTCCATTCTTGACATATCAAGTATATCGTTTATAAGCTCCAAAAGCTGACGGCTTGACAGATTAATTTTATCAAGATACTCTGAAATTTTTTCAGGATTGTCAACGGCTTTTGAGGCCAGCTCTGAAATTCCTATTATGGCGTTAAGGGGCGTTCTCATATCGTGAGACATATTGCTGAAAAAGGCCTGCTTTGATTTCTCACTTTGCCTTGAGGCCTCAAGAGATGTTTCAAGCAATTTTCTTTCCTGAAGCTGCTGCCGTTTTTCCAAGTCCGCCTCTCTAAAGCATAAAACCACTTCCCCTGGAGCCAACGACTCGTCAAAAAGAACCCTGACGTTTACCCAGTGATACTCGTCCCCGAATTTTCTTAAAAAATCGCCGCCAAAGTCCCTTATTCGCTGAGAAACCAGCTTTCTTATATTCTCAACAGAAAAGCTTTCCATATATTCATCGCAGGCGTCCTTTTCTATAACCTCAACCATTGTTTTAAGAAGCTCGTCATATCTTCCCGTCTTTTCCATGCGGCTTCTTATGTAGTCTGACCCTTTTATCATCTCATAGGTATTTTTAACAAAATCAACTCTATATATGGCATAATAAGAGTTTCCCAAAACCCTTACGGTTTCGTTTGTTCTTTCTATCTGCCAGTTAAATTTAAGGTCTTTAAGCGTAATTAAAACAAGAGTTAGTATAAGAAACATAAAAACAATAAGAGAGCCAGTTGTAAAACTGCGTAAATCATGAAGTATACTTGAAAAAGGTATTGTAACAACGGCAAGCCAACCATTCGGCATTGTTTTGTAATAGGCTCCCCTTTTGTTTCCGTCCATATCCATAACAAACGAGTCATATTTGTCATGCTCACCGCTTTTTATGCCGTTAAAAATCCCATTAAAATATTCCTGAACCTCGTTTTTCGGATATTTTTTCTCAAGTTGACTATAAATTAAGGTTCCGTTGCTGTCACACAAAAAAACCGACGCCCCATCCGGCAGTTCAAATGCGCTTTTCTCAAGCTGTATATTTTCTGGAAAAATGTCAAAAGCCAAAACATCGTTTTCTCCGCATCCTTTCGCCATTGTTATAACAGGTCTGTTGTAAATGGCGTCTGTATACACATCTGTAAAAACTGCCTTGTCAGAAGATATAGCCATTTGATACCAGCTTGAAGACGAATAATCGTATGTTTCGTCACCTTCCCATGGATTTACAGCTATTATTTTTCCGTCAATTACAGCATACATATCTACGGTGCCCTGCCCAAGGGCCATTTGAATACGATTTGAATATGCCCTTAACCAGTTCTCCATATCGCCGTATTCCCAGACGTCTATATTTGAGCTTATTGTATCCGCCCCAAACGACAGCAAAGTTTCATAAACCGTAAGACTGTTGCTTTCCTCTGAGGCACAGCTGGCGGCCAAAGACGAGCCAAGCTCCTGTGAGTTTTTAAGAAGCGCAGTTTTAACAAAACTGAAACTTACGCTTCCTATAACAATTAGCACAACAAATATAACAATATCGGCCCGCATAGCTATTAATATTTTTTTCCAGTTTTTTCTGGGTTTATCCATTTAAAATTCCCCCGCTATCTTATCTAAAACACCTTTAATTAAAGCAAATCCTTTAAAGGCTCATAATAATGATAAGCAAAGCTTAGCCCCTCATAATTAAATTCGTTCTCTAAATTCCGCGCAGACTCCCAAAGGGCATAAATGCCCTCATTGGCGTATGTGTTTATACCCTCAAGACTGTGCTTGCCAACTTGTTGAAGCTCATATATACACATTACCTTTTTACCACACATCTGAGCAAGCTCAACCTCGCCTTCCATTTGGCCATATTCGTCGCGCCTGTTATAATTCATAACAGCTATGCCGTCGCAGGCTGAATAAACAAGGTCTTTAAGGGCGTAATAATCTATATCATCATAAGAATTAGGTATGCAGGCCCAAAACTCAAGGTTGTGGTCTACAGCATATTCATAGGCATTCTGCATACAGCTTAAATAGCTTTCAAAAAGAATATCCAGCCCTTCCTCTCCATAAACCCATTCTTCTAAAAGATGAGGCTCAACATCAACCATAACGCCTTTTATTTTTCCGTCCTTATTTTGGCGCTTATTATAATTGCTTATAAGACGAATTTCGTTTATAAGGCTCTCCCCGTCCGGCTCATAGGCCCACTCGGCCTCTCCCATAAGAGCGTAAACATCTACATTGTTTCTGCTCATATATTTTACAAAATTTTCGGCCTTTCCCGATTCAAGCAAATTTTCATTAAACTGCTGATATATCTCGTTTATGTTGGCCTCTTTAATATATTTTTTTATAATTTTGCGCTCGCTTCTCCCAAAAATATTTTCTCCCCAGCTGAAAAGGCCAAAATCCGTTTCTGGCTTCGCAGAAAGTTCCACAAAATATGCTCCGGTAAACACAGCCACAGCCGCACAAAAAGCTATCATTCGCTTTAACCTCATAAATACCTCCTCAAATTTTTGTTGCCGGATTTTCGTTAATAAAAAATCTCTCTGCCATTTCACAAAACTTGCTGCAATCATACCGCCTTGCCTTTTGAACGTCCATTGGCAGCATTTTTATTTTGCCCGCAGACAGGCCGCTTTTTATTAAACAAAAATTGATATTAATCTCAAAGCATGGTTTTATTCTGCTTCATAATAATGTTTTCAGCCTCCCATTTGGGAATTGGCGCGAAAAATCTGTATCCCTGTATAACGTCGCAGTCCAGCTTTTTAAGCATTTCAACCTGTTCGTCAGTCTCAACTCCCTCGGCAAGTATAGTAAGGCCAAGCTCGTGGCCAACCTGAACCATGGCTTTAAGTATTGAGTATCCATTTTTTGTGTTAACATTGTTAACAAGGCTTCTGTCCAGCTTTATGCCGTTAATTGGATATTGCTGTATGTCAAAAAACGATGTAAAGCCCTCTCCAAAATCGTCAATAGCTATGCTTACACCGTATTTTTTTATGTCAATAACATTTTTACGCAGCTGTTCAACATTTTTTGAAGCTAAGCTCTCGGTAATTTCAAAAATTAAAAGCTCATGGTTAAATTTATATTTGCTTATGACACTAAAGCACTTTTCAACAAATTCAATGTCAGAAAACGTATCCCTTGAAAAGTTGCAGGATATGAAAAAGTCCTCTATGCCCTTTTGGTTAAGCTCCTCCAAAAAGGCGCACACTTTGTTAAGAGCGTAATAGTCCAAACGGCTTATAGCGCCCTCCCTTTCCATTAGCGGCACAAAACGCTCCGGAGTTAAAAATCCCTTTTCTGGGTGGTTCCACCGAGAAAGCGCCTCTCCTCCTACTATATCTGACGTTTTGGCGTTAATGTAAAACTGAATATACATCTCAATTTCATTGTCTGAAAAAGCCCTGCCAATATCTGCCTGAAGCTTTTTTTCCTCAGCCTGTTTTCTCATAACCTCATCGGTGTATACTTCAACCGGAACCTTATTATTATAGGCCGAATGGGCGCTTTGGCTGGCGTTTAATATTATTTCGTTCAAATTACGGTCGGACTGTTTAAAGTTATAAACTCCAACAGACACATTTACGTCATAAGGCTTTCTGAAATTTTGGGAGTATCCGCATATTCTGTTAATTATTGGCACAACCCATTTTTCGGCCAACCCCATGTCCGACGATAGTTTAACTATAACAAAACCGTCATCGGACACCCTTGAGAGTATATCCGTATCAAGAGTATACTCGTCAAGTATGGCGGCCATGTGGCACAAAAACCTGTCAGCCTCATCGCTTCCGCTTATGCTTCTAAGGTTATCTGCGTTTATATAAAAATAAAACATACTGTAAAGCACTCGGTTTTTATCATTTATAAGCTGTTTGCAGCCCCGTAAAAGATAATTGCCGTTGCCAAGGCCCGTAATTGGGTCAGTTTCAAGCTTTTTGTCAAACTCCCTCAAACGGCGGCGGTATTTTCTTGATATCAATGCTATTAAAACAATAAGCAGCAAAATAACACCGCAAAGACCTATTATAATTGGAGCGCCAAAAATGGACTCTTCCCTTTGAACCGAGCTTAAAATCATTCCCGTTTTCTCGTTTTGCTCAACAGACGATATAAAGGCTTTAAACTCCGCTTTGAATGTTTCCGGAGCCGCTTTCGATAGAGCTATGCCATAAGACACCGTTTCGCCGTTTATTTGGGAATTAAGTATTTCAACAAACTCTCCGCTCAGTTCATCTGCGGCGCAGCCCGACGCAAAATCAACCTGCGTGTTTCCAATAAGCCGCTCTCTTAAATCCTCCTCGCCGGATGAATAATAGATTATATTATACCCACTCTCGGAAGAAAAACGCTCAAAAAGTTCCGGAAAAAGGCCTTCATACGACTTAGTTTCCGCATTATAATATTCCAAAGGATATAAATTAGGATTTCCCGCAGCGTAAATAGTTATATCATTTTCCACTTTTTAACTCTCCTGAACATTTTGTTCCTGTTTTTTCTGAAACATAGACATATTTCCCGAAGGCATGTTATCTTTTAATTCTTCAGCCCTATTTTCCGCCTCGGCGGCTTTCTCATCAAAGTTCTTTAAAAGCTCCGCCGTTTTGCGTCTGAAATCATCTATCTTGTTTTTGTAAAGCTCGATAATCTGTTTTTGCCTTTCAACTTCTTCCGTAAGTTTTTTCTGTTCCTCGTCCCGTTGTTTTTCTAAATCCTCCCTAATTTTGGCGGCATAGGCCTGAGCGTCAACAAGAGTATTTGATATAAGATTTCTTTGCTTTTTCTCTTCTTCTATTTCCTTTTTATTTAAAATTATCTCTTCCTCAAGCTGTTTAATTCTCTCCCTAAGAGTCTCGTTTTCGCTGTTTATCTGGTTTTCTCTTTCAGACAGCTTTGCTGAGAATTCCTCTTCCAGCTCGGCTATATATTTATACACGCTTTCTTTTTGGTATCCAAAACCCTTTTTTAGTTTTTCAACATTCATTTTAAATTCTCCTTTCAAGTAAAAAACATAAATTGCTATTTAAAATTTATCTTCTTGCGCTCTATGCGTCCCCACTTGGCTTTTTTACTTCTATATCCTATTAAAGAGGTCATTCTTACCCACGCCAAAGCAAACCTTAAAAACGAAACCTCCACAGCGCAAAGACCAATGGCCTTAAGTCCGTCATATACGCTAAGTTTCATATCTATTGTATGAATTCTGGCAAAAAATGCCGTAAGCGACATCATTGAAGAATATACCACATAAATGCCTAAAAACAAAATCATAAACGGCACATTTATAAAATCTATAATAAATGCCAAAATCATCGTAAGCACGCCAAAAACCTCTATGTAGGGCGATAAAAGCTCGTAAACAAGAAAGTATATGTAAGAAATAAATCCAACCATGCCAAATTTAGGATTGGCCAGCATTTCCCTATGGCTTAACATGCTTTGAAAAAGCCCTATGTGCCACCTTCTTCTTTGCTTAAACAAGTCCTTAAGATTTTCCGGAACCTGGGTCCAGCAAACGGCGTCGGCGGCATATCTAATTCGGTATGGAATATTGTTTTTTCTGCAAAAAACATGAAGTTTTACAATAAGCTCCATATCCTCGCCCATTGTGCTCCTATCATATCCTCCGGCATCTATAACAATATTTTTCCTAAAAAGGCCAAAAGCCCCGGATATTATAATACTGCCGTTAAATTTGTCAAACAATATTCTTGACGCCAAAAACGACCTGTCATACTCTAAAACCTGCATACATGGCACAAGCTTTTTAGGCAACTGATATTTTATTACATGGCCGTCCTTAATCTCGGCGCCGTTGCAGGGCCGCACAACCCCGCCAACGGCTATAAGGTTATCCTCCTCCAATATGGGTCTAACCACTTTTTCAAGAGAATCATACTGAAGAACGGAGTCGGCGTCAATACAAATGAAATAGGGATAACGCGAGGCGTTTATACCCATATTAAGAGCGTCGGATTTTCCGCCGTTTTTCTTTTGTATAAGCGTAATATTCACCTTCTGCTCTTGGGACTCAAAAACAGCCTCCTCTGTTGTGCATGGCACTCTTTTTTGAATGGGCCGTATTATACGCCTCATTTTAAAGGCTTCTTGTATTACCTTTGCTGTGTCGTCCGTTGAGCCGTCGTCAACAATAACAATTTCATAAAGCTTATATTCCAACGCCAAAAGCGAGCGTATTGTGGCCTCAATTGTTACGCTCTCGTTATGTGCCGGAACTATTATTGAAACAGGTATATAATAATCCTTTGTAAGCTCGTTTTTAAGCAGGTTCTTTCTTTTGGAACTGTAAAGGGTTGACGTTCCCACCGTTACGGATAAAAACAAAAAACTGGCGTAGCCTATCATGTATATAACAAAAAATATCCCAACACACTGGAAAAAAGCCTGAAACGCGTCTCTCATATAAACCACCTGCCGCTCCTTTAATCAGGCCGTTTGGAACTGAGCCTGTATAAAATCATGTCCCTGGCGTATCTGTCGCCGCCGCTTATTACGTCGTTAAAATCGTTGTAGCCAAGTCCTCTTTCCTCAAGGCTTACTGCCGCATTATACCTTACATACCAATTTGAGCTGTAAAGGGCGTCCTTAAGTGCCTTAATAACGTCCTCCCCGCCATATCTTGATAAAGCCGAGGCGCTTACGGCGGCATACTCCCAGTTAGCTGTATCCTTATCACTCAAAAATGACATAATAACACTTTTCGCCGGTTCGTAAAAATATTTTCCGAAATAGCGTATGGCAGAAAACCTAAGCTCCTTATCTTTCGATTTGTCATTCATAATCTCATACATTTTCTCACAGTAATCACCGGTTTTAAACCTTATGTAATTAAGAACGGCAAGCTGTGTTTTCTCTGAAAAGTCATCAAACTTATTCCAAAGTATGTTTATAAGCTTTTTATGGTCGCCGGTAAAAGACAAAAGCCCTTCCGTAAGTACTTTCTCGTGAAAAAACGCGTTGTTCTCATCTTGTATTGAAACTGCTTCGGCAACATTTTCCTCGCTTCCAAAGGCATACAACGCCTCAAGGGCATTAACTCTGCAATAAAAGCTGTTTTTTCTCATAAAATCAAGCATTACGTCCTGAACAGTGTCTATGCCGGCATTTTTCCTTAGCCTATATTTCGACAGAAAAGAGGCAAAATAGGCGGCCTGCATATTTTCTTTTTTAAAATACACTAAAGCAAGAGGCAAAAACACCGGCTGTATCTGCTCTATATACTTTTTTGCCCTGTCGCTCCCAAAGCTATCCTCAATATTTTTCATAGCTGTGTCAAAGGCTATTATGTTTATAACCCTGCGCAGCTTTTTTGTAATATAATCCAAATGCGACTCGTCAATGTTAAGGCCGCTTTCTATTTTCTCAATCTGCTTTTTTATTCTTTCCTCAATTCGTCCGCTTCTCTTTTTAAGCCTTGGCTCACTGTTTTTTAAAGAAATGTTGTATAATATATTAAAAACAAGCATACTGGCGCATATAGCGCCGTAACAGTAAATTATAACCTCGCTTCCCATTGTTTTCCTCCGAGAATAAAATTAACTTAAAGACTTCCAGTAATCCCTCACTTCATAATAGGACGATTTAAGTCTTTCGTGATAAGTTACATCCTTTCCCCAGCCTTTAAGGGCAAAAGGCGCCATTTTAACTCTGTACTCACTTCCTTCGCCGCCGCAAAGACCAACATACATCTCATCAATTTTTATATACTCAACTCCATAGTTCTCATAATAGTCGTCATGTATCATCATTTCCGACGGGTTGGCAAAATTAAGTATCTGCCATGGAAGCTTAAGCTCAATGTAATCGCCGTTAAACATAAAATCCGCCAGTGAGTCGAAATCAGCTGATTTCGGATTGGCGTTGCCGTATTTCAGCTTTCCCGTTTCATATATCTCCATTGATGCGTTTTCATCATTTTGAAGAAGCACCGTTGAAGTTTGAAGTATTAAATTTATAGGCTTAAAAACTGGCGTGTCGGAGTCAACGGGATTGGCATAAGCGTCATAACCCTCGGTCTCGTGCAGATACATAGCTCTCATAACCTCATACCTTTCCTGAACAGCTATTCTGCTGTTTTCCACTCCGTCAATTTTAATAACAAAGTCACATGGTCTTTCAAAAGAAATATTATAATTTTGGCAGTATGTGCTTCCTGTTTTTGGCGTTGTGTCAATAGGCAGATATATTATATCGCTGTTATAGTCAAAATCCTTTTTATATATAAGAAAATATATAAACTTTTCGTCATATTTCATAGACAGCGTCATATTTCCGCCGTTATACTCCGCCACAATATCACTTTCGCTCCACTCTGATATGTCGCCGTCAACATAACTTACACTTTCAGCTTCCCCCGGGTCAAATGAAAGAATACCGAAATACTGCTCGTTTGTTTGATAATCGCTCCAATAAGGCGTTTTATCCAAATCAACAGCGTGCATTGTATTCCATGTACGCTTAAACCATTCGTCCTGCCATGTAAAAACGCAGCTTCCTGCGCAGCCGGCTTCCATTATGTCTTTGTAGCAGGCTATAATAGCTTCTCCCTGCTCTTTTTCAGACATATTCCCCTGATTTCTTCCTGTATTCATATCTCTTTGAGCCATTCCTCTGCCTGTGGACACTCCGTATTCCGATATTACAACAGGCATGGTATGGTGAGCCGTAAGCGTCTTAAGATATGTTAAATATGTATTAAGTTTTCCATCGGTATATGAAAACCCGCTTTTATCCCTAAAATAAGCAAGATAATCCGGATAGTACGGATACACATGGTAGGAGGCAAAATAGCCCGACAGAAAATTTTCCGTAGGCTTTATATGCTCCACATCTACCTTTGCGCATTTTAAAAAATGCCTTGCTATATAATCCGGATAATCAAAAGGGTCCGTTGTCGGCCAGTTGGAGAAAGCAACAAGCCTTTGCTCTTTATATCTTTGGCTCTCATACTCTATAACCTTATCCCCCACTTGGCAAAGCATGGCCTCAAAAGGCGAGGCGTCCTCTGTTGTCTGCATATATGTTCCCTTATAGCTGTTTCGTTCAGGATACTTATGGTCGGTATAGGCTACCGTAACGTCTTCCCACTCAACGCCCAAAATATAGCCTATAACCCATTGGGATATATCCTTGTTGTAACTTCCTGAGCCAACACCGTACCCCAGAGAAAGTTTTTTCTTTCCATGTATAATGTCCACAACGGTGCGGCAGTCGTCAATAAACGTTCCCATAAAGTTCTCGTCATAGGCATCCATGTGTGAATTTTGAATATAGTCGTTAACCCATACGCCGTGTATAAGATAAAGTGGATTTTCGTTATCCTTGTTATATTCATAAAATGCGTCATAAAAATCGTCATGAAGTATTGTGTAAACACGTATAGTGTTGGCTCCCATATCCTGAATATATTTAAACCACCTTAGATATGTCTCTTTGTCAATAGCAAAGTCTGTGGCCCATTCTCCGGGTATGCCCACTCCCATGTTAACGCCTCTTATTTCAAAGGGCTCTTTAACTCCGTTTTTTTCCATATATATTTTTGTGCTGTCGGCCGTCATAAACGTTGTAACGGGAGCATCCGGATTAAGGTCAATATAAACTCCCAAACGATAATAGGCTACGTTTCCAACAAAAAGGAGCACAACAACGGCCGATACTATAATAATAAATTTTTTCATCATAGCCCCTATTTCCCCTTTTATTAATGATTAAACTTTTTGTTTTTGGAATCGTGGCTGTATTGCCTTAAAATTTCAATGTTCTCGTCCATCCACAGGCCTCTTTCATGTATATAGTATTTAAGCTGCTCTATGGCTTCATCAAAGCTGCGAAGGTTCCTTTCCGGCGGATAAAGAAGCTGATAGTCAAACTCCTCATCAAAAGTATAGCCCCAAACCTCAAAATTTCTGTCTACGGCGTCGCCCAAATAAGCCACCGTATCGTCTATATATTTATATAAATATTCTTCGCTTAAATATGTTTTTCTAAGCTCTCTGTATCTGTCTATAATGCTTTCTGTAAAGCTCTCATCTTTCATAAGCATAAAATACCACACGATGTTCTGAAGCTCAAAATAATAAGCATTAATGGCCGAGTTTTTAAAACTAAAAATATCGGCCTCATTGTCAAATTCGTTAAAATTGACCCACAGCATGCCCGAGCTTAGCGAAAGGTCCTGATAATTGTCGCAGGCTGAGTTAAAATCCCAAACAGCCATTTTGTATTTTCCGCCTATATCCTTGTATATGTAGGTTGAACGGGTACCTACGTCATAGTTGGACGTAAACTCGTTTATTATAAAATAATCAACAAATGACTGAACGTCTATGTTGTTCCAATATCCATATTTAAGTGTGTCATGGTCATAGGAATAAAGAGCTTTTTCAAAATCCGAAAAATCGCTGGTTATATCGTCCGCCATTTCTTCCGTAAGGTCTCCGGCCCTTGGATACTGTATGTCAACATACATATTTGGATTTTTAAGCTTATATGTGTATTTTGAAAACGGCTCTATATTTTTCAAGTCGTTGGCGCTTCCTGTGTCAACTCTCAAAAGATACCCTGTGTTCGTTGTTCCGGAAACAGGCTCCGAGATATTAAGCCTGCTGCCGTCGCCGTTTGTAAGAGTTTCCGTCATAACATAAAGCCCTATATACTCTCCGTTTAAAATAACTTCGCAAAACCTAACATTTGGGGAATAGTCCATAATCTTCCCGCTTATGTTGTACCACATATAATTCCTTATAAGGCTTTTGTCAAGAAACGGCCCGTGCAAAGCCCACTCGTAATGGCTTTCCATACCCATTACCTCATGATTCTCATACTTACCGCTGTCATCAATAAATCTTATAAGATAGTTCTTTTTATCAAAAAATCTTGATGAGTTTCCACGTATCCTTATAAGAACAGAAGAGGAAATGTCCGGCTCGTCAGAAGGATGATGATTTTTATCGGGATTATCCATAATTGATATGTCCGCCTTAAGCATGCTTTCCCCATTTTCAGTTTTTGTATACTCCACAATAACCTCAGAGCCGACAGTGCTTACAATAGGCTCTCCAGGCATTTCGCTGCCTCCGGTATTTATAACAACAAGGGGAAGGTGGGTGCAAAGCTCGCTTTGGTCGCAGTCACAGCCCTCATAGGGCTGACGGGCCGAAACATGCTGTTCAATGCGCACGTTTTGGTTATCGCTGCCAACAGACACCGCCGTTATTGAAACGGCCAGCATAACAGCCATTGACACAAGCCCAAATAATTTATATCTCAATGCCGCCGCCTCCTTTCAGCAATATCAGCTGCTTACATCGTCATTCTGCGCCACAATGTTAAAATAATCTATTCCGCCAATCTCGTAAACTGCATTTGTAAGGCTTTTTTCGCCGTTGGGCTTAGACTCAATAAGCTTTTTATTAATCTCGTATATAAACTCAACGCTTGTTTCTGTTGTGTTTTTAACCCTTAAAGCGGCTTTTCTTGAGAAATACTGAAAAATAAGGGCTTCTATTCTTTCCTCGTTAATTCTTTTGGAACGTATTATTAAAAGAACCCTGCCGTCGTTTTTAATTCTGCCGAAAAGCAGCAGTATAACAAACACAAAGGCGCTTCCAACAGAAGCCACTGGATAATCACCCGCTCCGCAGCAAATGCCCACAACTATTGCCCAAAAAATGTAAACCGCGTCTCTTGAATCCTTTATGGCTGTTCTGAAACGCACAATAGAGAGGGCGCCAACCATACCTAAAGAAAGGGCTATATGATTTCCTATAACAGTCATAACTGTTGTTGTAATCATTGTAAGCACCATAAGTGACACATTAAATTTTTTGCTGTAAATGCTTCCGTCATGGGACAGCCGATATGATATAAATATAAAAACCGCTATAACAAAGGCCACAACAAGGCGGGTTATTATTCCCTCCATGGATAAATCTCCCGACGACTGCAAAGAATTAAGAATAAGTTTCTTCATTTCACTAACACCCCAAATTTTATAAATAATATTTTAAGCACGCGCCTCTGGCAAGACAATATTTGCTTACCGATGTTTCAGACTTGTTAACAGAGTTGAGCAAATCTTTTATATAGCTTAAAAGAAAACCGTTATATTTCACCTCCATAACGGCATTGAATCTGTCCAGCGCCGGATACATTTTTAGATTTGGAGAAAAAATATCATAACATGCCTCTGTGGCCATAATATTAAAGTCCAGAGTAACCCTTATATGATTTTCCTTGGCTATATAAGCCTTTCTTTTATACTCGACTATGGCCTTCGGCTTATAACAAAAACTGTTTAAAAGGCCATAGCACTCCGCTGCAAATGGGTCGGAATATTTCAAAAGAGGATAATAATCTCCATTTGAAAGGGATTCTGCGTCCTCTCGGCTTACTTTAAGAGACCTCTTTTTTTGATACATTCCCTCCTTCTGCTTCATCTCAAACATGGCGTATTGACTTTCGCTTCCATAAATTCTTAAGCGCATTTTACGTCTTTTCTCAATTCCGTTTATTTTGTCCCAAAAATCCATGTTGTCTATGGTGTCAAAATAAAGAGAGCGCACCGCGTAGCCTTCATACCCGTTATGCTCGTCCTTAGACATAACTTTTTCCAAAAAGCCGGACATTCTGCCCACGTCCATAATGTTTATAAGATACTTTTTCTCTTGGCGCAAAACCTCGTTCACACTAAATAACCTCCAAACAAAAAATAAAAGCTGCACAAACCGCCTTTAAACAAAAAACAGCGATTTTTGCAGCTTGACAATCATAGCCTTTATAAGCCTTAGACTCATAGCTTTGCGTCGTTATTTTTCAATAACTTTGCCAAAATAGTTTTATCTACGTCAATATTATACACCATTTACTGAGTTCCAGTAAACCCTTCCTTTACCAAGTTTTTTAGCCATGTAAAGGGCGCTGTCGGCTTTTTTATAAAGCGCGTTATATGTTTCGCCCTGCGAAGCAACGGCCATTCCAACACTGCAGCTTAAATTAAGTCTCTTATTGTGCCACAATATTTTATTTATGCTGTGTATAACATTTACAGAATAATTATGCATCAACATAACCTGACTTATTTCTGAAGCGACAAACAGAACCATAAACTCATCGCCTCCAAGTCTTCCAACCTTGGCGTTTTCAGGAAAAATATTAAGCATTATTTCGGCCGCCTTTTTAAGAGCGTAATCGCCGCATGGGTGTCCAAAGCTGTCGTTAACACTTTTAAAATTATCCATGTCTAATATAAGCATAACAAGACGCTCGTTCAAGCCAAGTTTTTCCAACATTCCCGCGCCATATCTTTCTATGGCGGTTTTGTTAAATGTTCCTGTAAACGAATCCATTTTTACTCTCTGCTCAAGGCGCACAATTTTTTCTTTCTGCCCCATTATGTCGAACATAAGGCCTATGCCATACTCAGCCTCGCCATTTTGATTTGTTTGAGTGGCAATCTGTACTTCAAACCATTTTCTTTTTCCGCTTTTGGTTGGGATAAGAAATTCATGCTTTTGATATTTTACATTGTTTCTTACGTTTTCCATACATTTTATAATTTCACTTTTTTGCTTTTCATCAAGAAGTTTTGAATTTTCTATGTAATTATCAAAATTTTTTATATAAACCGGCTCGTTAAATATTTCTTCCCATTCCTTTGTAAAATTGATGTCTCCGCTTTTCACGTCCCACTCAAAAGATATAAAACGGCCGCTTCGGCTTATAAGCTCAAACTGCTCCCTTGTAAGGGCAAACAAATGCTTTTCGCTGGCTATCTCGCTGTTCATATTGTCAATTTCTCTTTTTCTCACAATTTCAAAACATGTGTGGCTGTATCTTAAAAAATAAACAGCCAAACAAAACAGAAATCCTATTGTTAAATTTATAAGCCAGTGCGTCATAAACACAGCTTGCACATAAGCTATAAAAACAATATAATTTAATGTTATGTTTGCTAAGGCATATGCCGGACGCATTATGAACATAGCTGAAAACGCCATAATGTTTGTTACAATAGTTATAGCAAAACCAGTGTCAAAGCTGTAAATATTATAAACATTAAACAGCGTTTGGGCCAAAATAAGAAAAGCCATATATATATTATAAAATAAATTTCGTTTTTTGTCATCTATATTAACTCTGTTGTCAAAAATTATAAAAAAAGCCGAAATTATGCAAATGGAAAAATAAATAAGGAAGCTCACCCTGTTTTCATAGGTATTAATACCAGAAACCGAGCAGAGCATAATTAAATTGACTATTTCAACCAAAGCCGAAAACACGCTGAATACCGTAAGCACTTTTCTGTTAGTGTTAACAGCGGTTTTTAAAAAATCATCGCGGCTTACATTCGGCCGCAATATTTTTTGAATCATTTGCCACCCCACCCCCCCTCATCACTTTTGATGATTTTAGCCAAAATTATATCATTATTTAAAATGTTTTTCAATAGCTTCTATAACTTCGTTATAGGCTTTTTTAACATCTGGCATAAGTCTTTTGCCAAGCTCAAAATTTCCCTCTCTAAAAAACTCAACCTGACGGCTTAAAACACCATAAAGAACATCAAATGAAAGATTTCCGCAAACTCCCTTAAATGTATGCGCTGCCTTAAAAGCTTCTTCACCGTCACCCTTTTCAACAGCAGCCTCAAGCTGAGAAAAACTTGTGTCGCCAATAAATTTTTTCATAAACTTTTCAACAATGGCCTCGCTGCCCATAAATCTTTCCAAAGCCTCGTTAATGTTAATTCCAGCAAGCTCAAGTTCTTTTTTTTCACTGTCGGTCATATTTATCAACTCCGCTTTCATAAATTTTTCTAATTTTCTTTTCCACATCAAAAAAGCTGCTTAAAAGTTTTGGATTAAATACTCCACACTGGCCTTCCGCTATCATTTTAAGGGCTTTTTCAACTGGAAAAGCGTCTTTATATACCCGCTTGCTTATAAGAGCGTCATAAACGTCGGCTATTGACACTATCTGCGCCCATATAGAAATCTCATCGCCTTTAAGGCCGTCAGGATAGCCCCTTCCGTCCCACCTTTCATGGTGATGGCGAGCTATGTCATAGGCATACTTAAATGCTGCATGGTTTCTCATCTGCGGTATTTTCTCAAGCAAATGAGCGCCTTGAACGGTGTGGGTTTTCATAACCTCAAACTCCTCCGCAGTAAGTTTCCCCGGTTTATTTAATATGGCGTCAGGAACGGCTATCTTGCCCACATCGTGCATTATGGCAGCCAACGCTATGTGGGATATTGTCTCGTTGTCAAGCCCGTTTCCAAATTCAGTATACTCAAGCATATATTTTGTTATGTCGTGAATACGGCGCACATGGCCCCCAGACTCTCCGCTTCTAAACTCTATGGCCGTTGACAGAGACTCAATCATTCCCATATTAAGCTGTATTATTCTTTCAGCCTGGTCAAGTATTTTGCTGTGCTGCTCCTCAACCTTTTGACTTAGCTGCTTTCTTGCCCTGAAAAGCTCAATAACCGAGTTTATTCGCCTTTTAACTATATATGGAACAACAGGCTTTGTTATAACGTCCATAACGCCAAGGGAATAGGCTCTTTTTAAAGTGCTGTCCGCAGTTTCCGCCGTTATTAAAAAAACCGGCGTATGGCCCGTTGTTCCCATTTTATTAAGCTCCTCAAGAACCTCCATTCCGTCCATAACCGGCATAATTACATCAAGAAGTATGGCGCATATATTGTCGCCCATTAAAGTCAGTTTGTCAACGGCCTCTTTGCCGTTTTCAGCCTCTTCAATTAGATATTCGCCCGAGAAAATACTTTCAAGAACGGCCCTGTTTATCTCATTGTCGTCAACAATAAGCAAAGTTTCGGGAGTTGTTTTAAATATTCTGCAATCATCTTTTGTTTTCATCTGTAACACCCGCTTCATAAGTTTAAATTTTTAGGACATAAGTAAGTTTTCTTAATTATAAAAAATAAAAAACAACGGCTGAAATTTAGAATTTTTAACGTTATGCACATTTGTGCTTTTATACCTTTCAACATTGCCTGCGTCTACATTTTACTACAAAAGCATACGAAACTCAATAATCACAAAAGCTGCCTTAAACGCAAAATAAGAACTTTGTCTATATTTTTAAAAATTTTATATTAGAAAAATAATAAAAAATAAAAATAATTGCCACGAATACCTAACATTAAACCGAGCATAATAATCATATCACATTGAAAGGAGGAATTTTATTATGGCAAAAAACGCGAGCATTAAATGCACTGTTGAGCAATGCAAATATCACTGCAAAGGCGAAAACTACTGTTCGCTTGACTGCATTACAGTAGGAACTCACGAACTTAACCCAACAAAGCAGGAATGCACAGACTGTACTTCTTTTAAGCTTGACAAATAACATCTGACCCAAAATTTAAGCGCTGAGTTTATTTATAATATGCGCTGCGCCAAATACACGCGATGCAAATCATCGGCAGTTGGCAAAACGCATAAAAAGCCGCCGGAAAATTCCGGCGGCCATACATATTACATTTTTTCCGGCTCTGGATAAGTTTCTCCAAAGGTCTCAACAACAGCCTCTGTTATAATTTGAGGCTCTTCCGGCATATCCATTCTGTCTGTTTTAACACAGGCAAGTTTGTCAACAACGTCCATTCCCTCAATTACGGCGCCAAAAGCGGCATAAGCTCCGTCAAGATGAGGCGCGTCCTTGTGCATTATAAAAAACTGGCTTCCGGCGGAGTTAGGCATCATAGACCTTGCCATTGATATAACTCCGGCCTTGTGCTTAAGGTCGTTTTTAAATCCGTTCTGGCTGAACTCGCCTTTAATTTTATATCCAGGGCCTCCCATTCCTGTGCCTTCTGGGTCTCCGCCCTGTATCATAAATCCCTTTATAATTCTGTGAAAGCTAAGACCGTTATAAAAGCCGCTGCTTACAAGTGATATGAAATTGTTTACGGTGTTTGGGGCAACATCGGGATAAAGCTCTATTTTTATCTCGTCCTCACCGTTTATTTTTAATGTTACAACTGGATTTTTTGAAGCCATGTCAATTCATTCCTTTCAATATTTTATTATAATCAAAAATACCATATTAGTGGTATTCATCATAAACATACCTAAAATCCCTTATCATATATCTTGGAATACCCATTTCCTGCATCTCTTCTATGGTAAGCCAATAAAACTCATCATGCTCGTCACTTAGGTGAACTTGACCTTCTTTATATACACACACATATGTAATTATAACCATATGCAGGTTAAAGTGAATTGAGTCATACACGTTAAGTATCCACTCAAGGGATACCTTTATGCCCGTTTCCTCGCGTATTTCCCTAAAAAGTCCATGCTCCGCTGTTTCATTAAACTTAACACTGCCGCCTGGAAGGTCCCAAACACCCAAACGGTTTATAACGCTTTTTTCCATTTCCTTTTTGGAGCGTTTAAGAACAAGAAAACGGTCACCCTTTATTATAATTGCCTTAACTGTAAAAGCGAAATCTTTTCTCACGGCCCCACCCTCTTATCCTGAGCAAGACTCAATAAGAAGCTGTTTTAACTCGTCTTCAGTGAAATTATAAACCTTATTGCAAAAATGACATGTAACCTCCGCTTTCTTATCTTCCTCAATAATTTTTGAAAGCTCCTTTTTTCCAAGACTTATAAGGGCCTGCCCAACTCTTTCTTTGCTGCATGAGCACCTGTAGTCCATAGGCAATTTGTCAAGTATCTCAACACCAAAGTCCCCAAGTATCTCATTAAGCATCATTTCCGGCGTAAAACCCGAATTAAGCATATCAGTTATATATGGTATTGTAAGCAATTTTTTCTCAAGCCTGTCCACGGTCTCGTCATCGACGTCCGGCATAAGCTGTATTATAAATCCTCCGGCCTGCTTAATGCTTGTGTCGGTATCTACAAGAACCCCAAGTCCAACCGACGACGGCACCTGCTCGCTTTTTGCAAAATAATATGTTAAATCCTCGGCTATCTCTCCCGACACAAGCCCTATTGAGCCTGAGTATGGCTCTTTAAGGCCAATGTCCTTAATTATTCTTAAATTTCCGCTGCCTATGGCGCCTCCAACATTAAGCTTGCCATCAGCTCTTAAAGGCATCTCAATATCTGGGTTTACAGCATATCCTTTTACGTTTGAACTGCTGTCCGATGTGGCTATAATTCCGCTTATAGGTCCGTCGCCCGTTATTTGAATAGTAATCAAATCTTTTGGTGATTTAAGCATAGCTCCCATAATAGCCGCCGCCGTAAGCAGCCTTCCCAAAGCGGCCGATACAACAGGCGATGTATTGTGAATTTCCCTTGCCTTTTGAACCGTATTGCGGCTTGTAGCAGCAAAAGCTCTTATTCGTCCGTCCGCCGCGGTAGCTCTTAATATATAATCTTCCATTTATAAATCCTCCATACATTTGCCCTTTTCTCTGGCTACAACATAAACTCTCTCGCTTTGGCTGTTTGGCTTGTTAAATGTAAAAGCGTCATAGGCCGAAACAAACTCCATGCCCGCCTCTTCTATGGCTTTTTTAATCTCATCAACACTATATGCCCTTTCATAATGGCATTCCTCAGTACGCTCATAAAGGCCGTCCTCGCCCTCAACAAAAAAATTAACGTAATACTCGTTTATTTTTTCGTTCTCGTCGTAATAGTTCTGCCATATATAAGCCGCTCCATCCTCACAGTCGGCATATGTATTTTTTCCAAGAATATCTTTAAACTTGTGTTCTGTATTTATGTCAAATATAAAAAGCCCCTTTGGCTCAAGATAGTTGTTCACCAGCTTAAATACTTTTTTTATGCCGTCATAATCTGTTATGTAATTAATGCTGTCGCAAAGACACAATATAACGTCAACGGTGCCGTAAAGTTCAAACTCCGTCATGTCCTGAAGAAGAAATAGCACGTCGCAGCCTTCCTCCATGGCCTTTTCGCGGGCAACCGAAAGCATTTCCCCCGATATGTCTATGCCTATCATGTCATAGCCCTCTTTGGCAAGGCGGCATGTTATGTTTCCGGTACCGCAGCCCAGCTCAGCTATAAGCTTAGGGGATATGTTCTCTTTTTCCCATATTTTATGAATATATTCAACCCACATGTCATAATCAACGTTATCCATAAACATATCATAAACCGAAGCAAATCTTTCATAAACGCCCAACAAAATCACCTTCCAAACGGCATAAATTAAGTCAGCTTAATAATTTTACTACAAAAATCACGTAAGCACAATGTAAAATTAAATCAAGGTCAAAATAATGTTATGTTCGCAAAACTTACAATTTGAACATGATTTGCAAGTTAATAAAATATCAATTTTTCTTTTCTATTAAGGGAATAAAATTTTTATCAAAGTTCATTATTTAAAATTCCCCAATTTAAGCCCGCTACAAAAATGCAAAATTAACATTTAAATTTATAAATGTGAAATAAATGCTATTTTTTAACACAATAAAAAACAGGCGCAGTAATTCGACAGCACCCGCTTTAGCGTTAAAAATTCCGTCCTTCATTTTGAATTTTTAAATATTCCATGCCGCACACAATTAAAATACAGCATCAATAAACCGATAATAACTTTTTAAATTTAAAATTTCACAGTTTTATACATTAACAAATCAGTTTCATCTAATCAGCTTAATTAAAAGCCGAACCTACAAAAGACTTTCCAGCAGTCTTTTCAAATCGTCTTGACTTAATTTTGAATACAAAACACCGTCAACAATAATATTGGGCGACGTACGGCAGTTTTTAAGGCAATTTATTGTTCTAACAAAAATTTTCCCGTTTTCCGACACTCCCTCTTTAGAAACTCCAAGGGTTTTGTTAACAAGCCTTATAATATCAGCGCCGCCTTTTTGGGCGCACCTTTGTCCGGAACACATCACTATCTCATGTTCATATATTCCCTGCCTAAGGCTTGGATAGAGCTTTATAATAAGACCTATAACCGATGTTTTAATGTCAAACCTCTCGGCTATCATATCTTGCACATACATCGGAATACATCCAAATTCCTCCTGAATTTCCTTAAGCATTAAAACTATGTTTTCTTGATTTTTAAAATCCCGCTGATTTCTATAATACTCTATAATTTCGTTTATTTTTTCCTGTTCACCGCCCAAACAAAGCACCTCTTTTCATATAATAGAGCTTATTTTATCCAAAACATAGTCAGAAAAAACGCCATTGCCTTTAAAAGAGAAAATCCCGTCTTTCTTTTCAATAAATTCCCTAATATGTTCAGGAAAAAATGATATGTCCGCCCTGTTAAGCATTGGAACATCAAAAATACTGTCGCCTGCCGATATAACAAAATCACAATCAAGATAGTTTTTTACTCTTTCCAAGGCTTCTCCTTTATTAAGAGGCGGAGGAACGGCATATATTTTTTGGTTATTTCTAAAAAGCCGAAGCCTGCAGTCTTTTTCACCAAGCCCGTTTTCAAGAATTTTAAGTGTTTCTTCCGGATTTTCGGATTTTGTATAAACAAAAAGTCCATCAACCCGCTGAACATCAATAATTCTGTTGCTGTCATTAATCAAAATATTTTCGGCTTCCGACATTTCCTCAACAAACGGCTCTATTATTTTAAAAGTCTCTCTTTTATATTCCATATCCTCACTGCCGTTTATTAAAAGCGTTCCACCATTGGAAGAAAGGGCAAATTTAGGGCTCCATATTTTATTGAAGCTTATGCGCTTATATTGCTCTATGGAACGGGTTGTTAATGGAATAAAATTTATTTTGCCGTTAACAAAATCAAGAGCCTTATATGTATGTTCCGTAATAAATGATATTTCTCGGCCCTTATAAATTTCAGCCGTTAATTTGCTGTTTCCTATATCTCTTTTGTAAGAATATATAATTGTGTTGTCTAAGTCAGATAAAAAAATCTTCATATAAATACCTTTTTACATTTTTATAAAATAAAAATTGATTAAACAGGCGTCTGAAAAAGATAATGCGCAAAAATGCCGCAGTAAAACGTTTTTGCTAAAGTCCTAAATATTTCCATATATTTCCACGAAATATCAAGGAGTGAATATCTGCAAATCACCCGAGTATTGCCGAGGTGCAAACTATTTTTGCAAATCAGAAATATATTGACAATCGCCCGAAAAATGACCTATCAAATGTAGGCACTTACAGCATAAATGCTCTAATTTCGGCGGAAAATGCTAAATTTTTGACAATCAACTCTTTGTTCATTAATTTAAACTTAAGTGCTAAAAATTCCCACATGCTTTCAGCATTAATCAGGCGGTATTTTTGAAATACCGCCCGAAAAATCAAAATATCAAATTTATTTTCTCATTATGGCTTTCCTTATAAGGTCCACCGGATACATTGTGAGGGCCATAATAAATATAACAATCCAGCCTGTAATTCCAAACCTTACGCAGCTGAATATCTCTCCAACAACTCCGCCTATACTTGCCAAAACAACCTGAACAAGCATTATAACAACCCAAATTTTAACAAACATGGTGTTTTCTTTTATATGCTCAAAAATGTTTGGTCCCTCGCTTCTTACGTTAAAGGCGTTAACCATAAAGCTGAACACAAACAGGCAGAAATAAGCCGAGTAGTGCTGCGCCTCGTTTTCAAACAGCGATGCGAAGAAAGGCACCTTAAACCAAGCTATACTCATTATAATAAGCCAAACGCTCATAACAAGTATCTGTATAGCCATAGGCTTGCTTATAATGCTCTCGTCTCTTCTTCTTGGTTTGTCGCGCATATACTTTTTAAGGGCCGGCTCTCCCGCAAACATTATTGAGGCTAAAGAGTCCATACACAGGTTAATCCACAAAAGATGAGTTACCTTAAGCGGCTCCTCTATGCCTATAAACGGGCTTATGGCCGAAACAACAACAGCCGCTACGTTAATAACAAGCTGCATTTTGCAGAACTTAAGTATATTTATATAAAGAGTTCTTCCATACCATATGGCGTTTTTAATCGAGTTAAAGTTGTCGTCCAGTATAACAAGCTTTCCGGCCTCCTTGGCAACATCTGTTCCGCTGCCCATGGCAAAGCCAACATCGGCTCTTTTAAGTGCCGGCGAGTCGTTTACGCCGTCTCCTGTCATTCCAACAACAAGGTTTATTTCCTGACAAATTTTAACCATGTGGCTCTTATCGGTTGGAAGGGCTCGGGCTATAACCTTAATGTGCTTAAGACATGCTTTTATCTCGTCGTCGCTCATGGCGTTAAGCTCGGCAGACGTAAGAGCCAAATCGCCTTCCTCACCAAAAAGTCCGGCTTCTTTAGCTATGGCAACGGCTGTTTCCTTACGGTCTCCAGTTATCATAACTATCTGTATGCCGGCTGCCTTAACTTCTTCAATGGCCTCTTTAACCTCTGGACGCACATCGTCTCTTATGCCTACAAAGCCCACAAGTACAGCGTCGTCATTAATTTCGTTCAGTGTCATCGGGCTTTCGCTATAAGCAAAGGCAAGAACCCTCATGGCTCTGTTGGCAAGGCCGTCTATTTTTTCGTTTACCTTGTTCATGTCTATATCCGCAATGTTTCCATTGGCGTCTATATATTTTTTGGCCTTGGCCAAAATTCTTTCCGGCGCGCCTTTATAAAATGTGCGGCCCTCGTCGTCTATATAGGCTTGGCTGAATTTGTTGGCACTGTTAAATTCCTGAACCTCAGTAACGGCGCACCTTTCGTCCTCGGAAAGTCTTTTGTATGTTTCTTCTCCAAGGAATTTTAAAAGAGCGTGGTCTGTCATGTTTCCGCCTACAACGTTATGCTTGTTGTCAAACATGGCGCCTGTGTTTTTGCCTATGCAAAGTTCAAGCTTGTCTTTTATTTTTCCTCCTGAAGAACTCATTACGTCAAGGGTTTCGGCGGAACCGTCAAAAAATTCAACAACCTCCAGCTGACCTTTTGTTATTGTTCCGGTTTTATCGCTAAAAAGGATGTTAAGGGAACCGGCCGTTTCTATACCTATGGATTTTCTTACAAGAACGTTAAGCCTGTACAGCTTTCCGGTGTTCTGCATAAGTACAAGGGCTATAACAAGCGGAAGACCTTCCGGAACGGCGCACACTATAATTGTTATGGCCACCGAAACGGCATTCATAACATCTGTTAATACATTGAGCCAGCCAAAGGACATATATGCGTCAATTCCGCCGGCCAATATAACATAATGCACAAAATAGGCTATGGCAATAACAATAGCGCCAACATAACCAAAAACCGATATTTGGCTGGCCAGCTTGCTTAACTTAACTTGAAGAGGTGAAGGCGGTTCTTTGTCCTCCATATCCTCGGCCATGCGTCCCATCATGGTTTTCTCTCCGACCTTTTGAACACGCATGTATCCCTCGCCGTCAAGAACCGTAGCGCCTCTAAAAAGACTGTGAGCGTCAACAAATGTATCGCCGGTTATGTTTTCCGGTATCTCAAAATCATCGTCGGCGGCCGTTTTTTTGCATTCCTCTGCCTCGCCGTTAAGCACGCTGTTGTCAACAGAAAGTTTTCCGTCAACAAGCACGCCGTCGGCCAATATTTTGTCGCCCGACTGAAGCAC
>CAJFUS010000018.1 GCA_904420235.1 Candidatus Neoanaerotignum tabaqchaliae | reverse complement strand
AGGCTTTGTAGGCCTGTGGTACAGCATGGCTGGAGCCGTTTTAAGCTATGCTGTTATGGCGTTTTTAATAAGATTTAAGAGTGTAAGCGCCATTGGCATAAGCGTTGCCGGTGGAGTGGCCCATAATATAGGGCAAATAATAGTTGCGGTTATAATTCTTGGCCGAGGTGTTGTTATATACCTTGTTCCTGTTCTTATGATAAGTGGTGTTGTTACGGGTATAATAATAGGCATAATAACAAAATATTGTGTATATTATGTGGATAAAAAAGAAATATAAATATAAGCGCGTGTATAAATGCGGCGGGATAGTTGATACCCGCTGTTTTTTTTTGCCCAAAAAGGTATAAATTGTATTTATTCGGTTTATATTATGTAATAGAGACATGTTTTATAAAAGGAGGAAAAATATGTCGCCAAAAAAGAATAAAGGAAACAAAGAGAATATTTATATATTTGAAAACATAGAAGAAATACAAAAACAGCTTAATGTAATAAACAATATGTTTAATATGGAAACAGATGAGTATCTTATAGATAGCTATATATATCAAATACAGTCCCTTAACAAAAGATATCAGTATTTTCTTAAGCAGGCTAAAAAAATGGGCATTACGGCAGACGGTTTCTCTAAAATGGGAGGTGAGCGTTTATGCAGCCGTCCGTTGTAGTGTTCGGCATGATTATAGTGTTTGCCGCAATGATGTTTATAGTGCTTGTTTCAGGTCCAATAGGAATGTTTTTGAAATTTGCCGTCAGGTCGGTTATAGGTGCCGGCCTGATATACATATGCAACATGTTTCTTGGCCATATAGGAATATACATCGGAATTAATATATTTACTGCCGCTATTGTTGGATTTTTAGGTCTTCCTGGACTTGGTACACTTATACTTATAATGTACATAATATCATAGAATAAACAAGTACATTTGACATTAGGCTTTATGGAGTATAAAATTTAACTAATTAACTGTATAAAAGGAGGTTAATATGGATTTTAAAGAATACTCCGAAAGCCTTGAGTCACACCTTTTAAATGACGGATTTCATAAAATGGGGCAATATTTCAGTGATAATGTTGCTTGCTGTGCAAAAATACTTCCACCGGTTTTTTATACTGTGTGCATAATAAATTTAGATGAAATATCACCTGAATATTATGAAAGAAACACGTCAGGATTTTTAAAGCGCATAAAGGATATTTCAAACGAAAGCATGTGCACAAAAGTTATACGGCTTAATATATTTGTTTCGTCAAACGGATGTGATAAATACAACGATTTTTGTAAAAATAAATATATAGATACATCATCAGATACACATGATATATGGTGGCTTTGTGATATAAGCAATAAAAAGCTTATTTCCAATTCTGAGCAGCCAAGCAAACTTATAGGAATTGAGAAAACAATTTATAAAGCTTTTAATGGAGAGGCCAAATTAGATTATAATATTCCGGAAACAAAAAGGCCTATAGCTGTATATATAATAATGGCAATTAATATTGCTGTATGGGCATATATATTGCTTTCCGGAAATAATAATATTATATATGTTCTTGCTTCAGGAAAAGAAGCGTTAAGCGTGAATGGATTGTACAGGCTTGTTACGTCGTTTTTTACTCATGCCGAAATTGAGCACTTGGCATTTAATATGCTTTCGCTATATATTTTTGGCGGAGAGCTTGAAAAAATTATGTCTAATAAAAACTTTTGTTTAATTTATTTTTCAACTGGCATATTTTCATCGGTTATAAGCTCTGCTTTTAACGGAAATTATTCAATAGGCGCGTCAGGAGCTGTATATGGTCTTGTAGGAGCTCTTTTGTGTACAAGTTTGTTAAAAAAACGCATCGTTGTCATTATGGACTATGTAACGCTTATACTTTATGCCGTTATAAGTATACTTTTAGGCTTTGGAATGAGCGGAATTGACAATTATGCACATGTATCAGGATTTTTATCAGGTTTCGTAATTCAGTATATTTTGCTTAAGTTTAAAAAAGATTTTAATAAATGTGATTAATCCACAAGAGCATATGGATAATTTAAAAAGTTATCCACATGATTTTTGTGGATAAAGTGCATAACTTTTAATTAAGTTTACATAAAATAATAGATATATAATAGAAGTAAAATTACTTATTATAGTATTACGTTTAAAAAGCCTTTAATTTGCGATATTTTTTTATAATACTGCTTTTAATTTTTTTATATATTTAGTTTTTTATGTTTACGATAAAATTTTAAAAAGAAAAATGTAAATTGTGGAGCAAAAAATGAGTTATTTTGGGAAAATGATGATATTTATGTTGATAACTATTTTTGTTTAATTATAAACACTATATTTTGGAGGATAATTGATAATTTAACTATATAATGTACTATAATGAATGTGGACAAGTTTAAATCATGTGGATATTTTTAAGTTATCAACATTTTTTTGTTAATAACAGATATTTTTGGTGGATAAATATGAACTGATTATGATTTAATAAATACATTATGGTAATTTAATTTCTATATTAAAAGAGTAAATATTCTGATATAATTTACTTATTATTGATGCATATTTGTTTTTATAAAATCTTTTTTACAGCGTTTGGAGGGCAGTTTTATGGATACTTTAGAAGCTTTAAAAGAAGAATACATAAAAAAATACAGCGATAAAAAACTTGTTTTTGGAGAGGGAAAAACTGATGGCGGCATAATGCTTATAGGCGAAGCTCCAGGAGGAGAAGAGGAAAAATTTGGCAGGCCGTTTGTAGGCAAAGCCGGCAAAAACCTTGATGAGTTTCTTGAACTGGCTGGGCTTGACAGAAGCAGTCTTTATATATCAAATGTAGTTAAGTTCAGACCCGTAAGCATAAGCGAGAAAACAGGACGTTTTATAAACAGAACCCCGTCTAAAGAAGAGATAGAAGATTTTGTACCTTTACTTATGGAGGAAATAAAAACATATAAACCGCGACTTATAGTTACACTTGGAAATGTGCCTCTTAAGGCTGTTACTGGGAATAACCGTCTTTCAATAGGCCAGTGCCATGGGAAAATTATTGAAAAGGATAATATAAAAATATATCCTCTCTATCACCCAGCCTCGGTAATATATAACCGTTCGCTTAAGGCGGTTTATGCTCAAGATGTGAAGGAAATTAAAAAATACATATAAACATTTTTAAAGCCTTGCTTAGAGTATTGGCTTACCAAAATAAATATGGAACGGCATGGATAGCCGTTCCATACAAAAAACTTCCTATTCCGCCGCTAAGCGGCTTTTTTATTTTAATTAAATTTCAGCGTCAAATTTCATCAATCCTTGAGCATAAGAAGCTATGGCATAAGGCGCTGCAAATACAACGACCTTGTCCTCTCCAAGATAGCAGCCTATCATTCCAGGCTCTGCTTCATCAAGAGATGCTTCGGCGTTTTCAAAATATGTGTCAGGATTTGCGGCTATTTCCTCTTTAAGGAAATTAGCTGCTCTTTCTGTATCGCTTATGGCTGTGTCTTCACTCTCACCAACAAGCTCGCTTATTGATACCTGCTGTCCTTTTTCAGTATCTATTGTCATACCATATGCTATTGTATTTGGATGAGCTCCACCTGTATATGTTGATATTGTTTCAAGGTAGGATATAACGTTTTGAGAATCGTCATAATAAACGTCCTCAAAGTTAACGTATATTGTGTGAGTTCTGAAACTGTCGCCAAGGTCAGAGGCCTCTTTGGCCGTTGCTTCGGCATTGCTGTTTATATATTCGTTAACATAAGTATCAACATTTTCAGCTATATAAGCGTTAACGGTGGCATCACCGGTTGTTCTGCCGTTAAGCGCCGGATATGAAACTGTTGCATCTATTAATGATTTTCCATCAGCGTCTTTTAATACGGCTGTGTATGAAGCTTTGCTGTATGCGTTTGTACCTTCAACAGCCTCAAGTGTAACCTCAGATTTTTCAAATGTCTTTTCTGAAGGAGTTTCCGTTTCAGGTGTTGTAGTTTCGGTGTTCTCCTTTGCCGTTGTTATGGTTATGGTTCTTGAACTATCATCCCAACCAACCTCAGCGTCAAATGCCTCAGCAGCGGCCCTTATAGGAAGCATTGTACGCTCGCCTATAATCTCTGGAGCAACGTCAAGAGTAACCTTTTCACTGTTGCCTATCATAAGGGTGTCGCTTCCTATAACAAGAGTTGCCGTTTTATCGCCTTTGCTCATTCCTATAGTTTTTGTACTTTCGTCCCATGTAACATCAACGCCCATTGCCTCAAGCACTCCTCTTACCGGCACAAGAGTGCGGTTTTCTTTAATTACAGGCTTTTGGTCGCTAAATTCAACGTTAACTCCGTCAACAGATATGGTAACGTCGGATTCCTCAGCCATTACAGGAACTGCTGTAACTAAAAGAGCTGCTGCCATACATAATGATAATACTCTCTTTTTCATCTTAATACCCTCCCTGAAAAAAGCTTGTTTTGAATAAATAAAATTTTTTTAAATTAAATGTATTTTAATTATATAATACCATATATGGTATTACAATAACACAATTATTACAGTTATATTAATTTTAAGTAAAAAAAATTAATGTTTTTTGAAGTATCAATTTGTGATATAATTTCTACATAAACTTATATTATTCAGCATATTTTGGGAGGTATTGGCGTATGACATTTTTGCAGCTTAACTACATACTTGAAATTTATAACTGCGGTTCAATAAATAAAGCGGCGCAAAATCTTTTTGTGTCACAGTCAAGCCTTTCAAGCTCTATTATGGAGCTGGAGGATGAGCTTGGAATAAAAATATTTACAAGAAGCAACAGGGGAATAATGATTACTGATGATGGTCAAGACTTTATAGCCCAAATAAGACCAATTGTTGAGCAGCAGAAAAAGGTTGAACGCTTTTATAGAGATAAGGCCGGAGAAGAAATAATGCGCCTTAATATATCTTCCCAAAGATATCCTTTTTGTACAAAGGCCTTTGTTGAGTTTTTAATTAATGAGGGTACGGATTATTTTGACATATCTTTTAAAGAAATAGACATGGACAAAGTAATAGAAAATGTGTCAACAAGAAAAAGCGACATAGGCATAATATTTCTCTCTGATATGACTGAAAAATTTATGAACCGCGTTTTAAGCTCAAATGATATTGAGTACCATGATATAAAGCATATAAGGCCAAGGGTATTTTTAAGAAAAGGGCACCCGCTTTCAAGTGAAAAAGAAATAAATATATCTTCTCTTACGGATTATCCTTATGTAGTTTTTTCAAAAAAAGACAATACCAGCTCCAACTACTCAGAAGAAGCCGTTTTTTCTGGTTCTCTTGACTTTAAAAAAATAGTGTATGTAAATGATAGGGCAACGGCATATAACATAATGAGCCATACTGACGCTTTTACAACGGGAAGCGGGCTTTTGCCAAAAGGATACAGTCCCGACGATATAATATCAATTCCAATAAAGGACAATATAGATTATATGCGTCTTGTATGGATAAAGCTTAAGGATTCAAAACTTAATCAAAATGCCAGTAATTTTATAAAAACTCTTGAAAGAGTTATAGACGAGCACTGTGAGTAAAATGAAGATATGATTTAAATATTTGATGAGAAAATAAGAATAATTTAAACCGTCTGTTTAAGTTTGATTTAACAGACGGTTTTATTTTTTAACATAGTAATTAATTTGTTAATTTAAATTTTCCAAAACCTTATTTTAAACTATTATCTGTTATATCCCATTGATTTTGATATTACGGCAGCCGTTTCAATCATTTTTTCAGCGGCTTCTTTAACTTTTTCGCCTGTTATTCTTCCGGCAGGAACAGAAACACTTATGCCGGCGATGATTTTTTCGGTATAGTCCTTAAGAGGCACAGCTATACAAAAAACATCGTCAGCGGACTCTCTGTCCTCAACGGCGTATCCATTTTTTCTTATTTCTTCCAGCTCTTTCACAAGTCTGTTTTCATCTTTGATTGAATGAACAGTAACATTTTTATCTATTTGGCTTTTGAAAACATCAACGGCTTCAGGTGTACTCATATCGCTTAAAAAAAGTTTGCCTATTCCTGTGCAGTGCAAAGGCTCCCTTTCGCCTATATTAACATTTGTTATAAGTTTATGATTGCCTGATATTTTATCGGGAAAACATCTTTTTATTATAACCATGTACCCGCCGCTTTTTATGCCAAGGTTTATTATTTCTCCAAAGTAATTGCTAAGTTCCTTAAGATATTGTGATATTTTACTAGAGTCCATACCATTAAATTTTGGAACATCGCTGCCAAGCTCAAAAGCTCCCCATCCCAGCTTATAAGACAGGCCGTCAGGTGATTTCTCAACAAAATCATATTCAAGAAATGTGTCAAGAAACCTGTGAACAGTACTTTTGCCCATTTTTATGCCATCACATATCTCGTTAAGTGACAGTCCGCTTCCAGAACCGTTGTTTTTAAGAAAAACAAGTATATCTAAAGCCTTTTCAACCGTTTGAACAGGATATTTGGCTTTGTAGCCGCTTTTTATCATAATTTACCGCCTTTCAAAAAATATAACACCATTTTACATTTCTTTTTATTATATATCAATATTAAAATATAACGATATTTTATTTGACAAATACTTATAAATATGGTACGTTATTTTTCAATAAGACAAATATAGAATACTATCCTTAATAATAGAATAAAGACGTGCTTTAAAGAGGTGAAAACATGAAAAAGGCTATTATGCTTTCAGTTAAAGATAATGTTGCAACGGCCCTTGAAGATATATTAAACGGCGATGAGGTTATAATAATTGACAATGATAAAAATTCCATTGAGTCAATATTATCGCTTTCAAACATAAAACGAGGGCATAAAATATCATTAAAAAATATAGAAAAAGATGATTGTATAGTAAAGTATGGATTTATAATCGGCAAAGCCTCAAAAAATATAAAAAAGGGCCAGCTTATTCATGTTCATAACATTGAAAGCCGCAGAGGGAGGGGAGATTTGGTTGAAAATTAAAATGTATAAACGTCCAAACGGAACTTTTGGCGTAAGAAACAGGATAGCAGTTATACCAACAGTTGCCTGTGTAAATCACATAGTCCAAAGTATAGCATCATCTGTTGATATTGCTGATGCGTATACTCACCCTTACGGCTGCGACCAGTTAGGTCCTGATTTAAAGCTTTCGTTTAATTGTCTTAAAGAAGTGGGAATTCATCCAAACAACGGAGCGGTGCTTATTGTAGGACTTGGATGTGAGGAAATACTTCCTCATAATCTTTATGAAGCCATAAAAGCGGAACAGCCAAACACAAAGCTTATTGTTATGCAGGAAACAGGCGGCACGGAATTTTGCATTAAAAAAGGCATTGAAATATGCAAAGAGTTTTCCGAAGAACTTTCTCTGCAAGCAAGAGAGGAAACGGATATATCAAACCTTACAGTTGGAGTTGAATGCGGCGGTTCCGATTTTACCTCCGGCATAGCCTCAAATCCCTCTGTTGGAATATTTACTGAAAAACTGTGCTCCCTTGGAGGAAAAATTGTTTTTGGCGAGACAACGGAGCTTATGGGAGCCGAGGATATAATAAAAGACCTTTGTGATACAAAAGATGTATATAATTTTATATTATCAAAAATAAAACGGGTTGAGGAAACGGCCATAAGCATGAAGGTTGACCTTAGAGGAACACAGCCGTCGCCGGGCAACATTAACGGCGGCCTTTCAACAATAGAGGAAAAGTCTCTTGGAGGAATCTGCAAAATAGGCCGGGCCCAAATATCCGACGCCATAAACTTTGGAGAAAGAGCTGTAAAAAGCGGCGTAACATTTGTTGACACTCCGGGAAACGACATGGCTTGCAGTCTTGGCCTTTGCTGTGCCGGAGCTCAAATTATAATATTCACAACAGGTCGGGGAACGCCAATGGGTTTTGCTGCCGCGCCTGTAATAAAAGTTACAGCTAATGCTGATATTTGTGAAATAATGAGCGAGAATTTTGACTTAAACCTGTCAGATATAATTGACGGTTCCCTTTCAATAAAAGAGGGCGGAGAAGAGGTTTTTGAAAAAGTAATTTCAACTGCTGATGGAAATGAAACCGCCTCAGAAAAGCTGGGGCACAGGGAATTCTCGCTTTACAGAATATCGCCTATACTTACATAATAAGGAGTGTTTATAATATGTTTCCTAAATTCGTTATGATAAAACAAAACTATCCGGCAGAAAAAATAGACAACATCGAGGAAGCCGTTAGAAAGGCCGTTTCCGATTCAAAAGCAAATCTTTCATCTGTTAATGGAAAAACCGTTGGTATAGCCATTGGAAGCAGAGGAATAGCCAACATAGCCCTTATAGTTAAAACAATAGTGAGTGTTGTTAAAGAAAACGGCGGAAAGCCAATAATATTCGCCGCTATGGGAAGCCACGGAGGCGGAACGGCTGAAGGGCAGAAAGATATGCTTAAGTCCCTTGGAGTAACTGAAGATTATACCGGAGCCGAGATAAAAACCTGCGCCGAAAGCGTTTTTTATGGCACTGCTGAAAACGAAATGGATATTTACGGCAACAAACTTGCCCTTGAGTTTGACAAAATAATACTTATAAACAGAATAAAGCCACATACGGATTTTGAGGACATAACCGAAAGTGGTATTTTTAAGCTTATGGCCATAGGTATAGGCAATCCAAAGGGGGCCTCAATTATACACGCAAATGCGTTAAACATAGGTTATGGACCGGCCATAAGGGCGGCAGGAAGTCTTATGCTTAAGAAACTGCCTGTATTTTTGGCTATTGCCATAACCGAAAATTGGAAGCACCAAACAAACAGTATAGAGGCCGTATTGCCGGAAAATATTCTTGAAGCCGAGAAGCGTATACTTTCAAATGTTAAAAAAAGTTTGGTACGCCTCCCTGCCGATTATATGGATACACTTTTGATACGGGACGCCGGAAAAAATATATCAGGAACTTGTGTTGACACAAAGGTTGTTGGTAGAATAATGATTGCCGGACAAAAAGAACCGGAGAAGCCTAAAATAAAAACCATAGCCGTTATGGATTTTACCGATGAGTCTCATGGAAACTCTATGGGAATTGGAATAGTTGACGTAATAACACGCAGGGTTTTTAATAAAATAGATATAGATGCCACATCTCTTACAGGAATGACATCAACTTGTCTTTTGCAGGCAAAAATACCTTGTGTGGCTCCAAATGATTTTGAGGCCATAAAAACAGCTTTTACTTCATCAGGCGTTATGGATACTGAAAACATTAAGGCCGCTTTTATAAAGGATACAAATTCTCTTGAAAAAATGGCCGTGTCCCTTTCACTTTATAAGGAAATTAAAGAAAATAAAAATATCGAGAAAATAAGTGAACCATTTTTGCTTGATTTTGACTCTAATGGAAATTTATTAAATCAAATTGATTTTTAAACATACAAAACTTGCTAAAAAACGCACCTTAACTGCTGAATTTATATTAATAGCAGCTGGCGCGTTTTTATTTATTTAACCGATAAAATAAAGTAAAGTTTTTTTATCAAATATAGTTGATTATAAAATCAGAGACAGTTTAAAACTTTTATTGATTTTACAGGCATTATAAACAACAATTATTATTGGCAATTTTTTAGATGATGGAATCAAAATATTCAACCTTTAATAATAGCCTCATATCTTTTAAACATCATTTTTGGTCTGTATGAAAGCTTTGCTTTTCTCAGGCCCTCAATACCCATGTCCTCCTCGCGGTTAAGCCATAAAACGCCGTCTTTTTCAAGACCCTCCGCAATAAATTTATTAATTGCCGCATAACCGCCATTGTCGGCGCACTGATTTGTCACTTTCTCATAGTGTATGTCGCTGGCTTCATTATTAAACAAAGATGCCACAGCCATAGCGCATGGTTTATTATCAACATAAATAATTCCGCCCCAAAGTTTAAGGCCTGAAAAATTGTCAAGGGCCTCTCTTATAGCGGCTCTTTCAACGTCGTAATCAGTTTCGCCATTTTGGGTATGTTCTTTATACCAAATTTCCTCAACAGCCCAAGCGTCTTCAATATTGTCATCTGTTATGCGCTTAAACACAGCGTCAGGGCAAAGACGTGTAAAACGGTGAAAATGATTTTTCTTTTTATGAAAAGCCCTTCCGCTTAAATTTGCTAACTCATGGCTGGAATATATATAATCGCTTGTTCCGTCATCAGATGTAAATTGGAACATTTCCGGCCTTATGTTTTCAAGAATTTCTTTTTGCTCCTCTGTAAGACATACAAATGAAAGACTTTCATTTCTTTCTGAAGCGTCCTGCTCAATGGCCAAAACTGCTTTTTCAATGTCTCCGTTTCCTACAGGAAAACCATATTTTCCGTTTTCTCCAAATGAATAGTGTCTTATAAAAAATCCATCAAAAGCACATATTTTTGTTTTATATTTATCTCTGAATAAATATATGTTGGCAAATGACAAATCGCTTCCTATAATTCCTGAGTCGGCAACTATTTTTCTTATCAAATCCCCGTCATTAATATCAGGGGTTTTCCATTTCAGCATAATCTCAACCTTTCCATAAGTATAATTATTAATAATTTTGTCGAATCTTACGTTGTTGTTCCAATAAATCAAAATGTAATGTATAATGTCTAAAATATACACAAAAAGTTATATTAATAGGAGATAATTAATGAATAAAATAATACGTCATAAAATAAACGAGTATTTTATATATTTTATACTTTATTCAAATATAGGCTGGCTTTACGAGGTATTTCTTGAAACAGTTATATACAGATGGGGCTTTTCAAACAGAGGCACTCTTACAGGACCTGTGTGTGTAATATATGGTTTTGGCGCGCTTTTAATAATATTCCTTTTTGACAAATTTAAAAACAGAAAAATAAAATTTAAAGGAATTAAAATAACTCCAATTTTAGTATTTTTGGCATCGGCTGCAACAGCCACAGTTGTTGAGCTTGCCGGAAGCTATATAATGGAGTTTACAAAGGGCTCTTGGGACTGGAACTATGAAAGATTCGCCTTTAATTTTCAAGGAAGAATAGCCCTCAACCCAAGCATACGTTTTGGAATAGGCGCCATTGTGTTTTTGTATATAATACACCCATTATTTAAAAAACTTATTAAAAAAATAGGTAAAAAACACACCCGCATTTTAAGTGTTGTTTTATTTGCCATATTAGCCGCGGATATTGTTTTTACCTTTTTAATATAAAACCTGCTATTATTTATTTCCTTTCTCGTCATCTATATTAAGTACAACTGGTATAAGTGATGAGGCAATTTTGCCTTTTCCGCGGGTTTTTACATAAAAGAAGCCTATCACCGAAAAAATAACGGCTCCAATGAAATTTACTATTAAATCTTTCATTGTGTCTATAATGCCTATATCTATATATCCTCCGGGAAAATCCATCCAGTTTTGACCGTTTACAATAAGGCTTGTTATTTTCTCATGAACGACATTATTAAGGCCATCCGGATTAAGCGTAACAGAATTTATAGACGTTATAATAAAATCCTTTTGCATATCGGTGCCGAAAAAGCTGTCCATAAAGAACTCAAAAAATTCCCAAAGTACGCCTACTGTCATAGAAAAACAGAACGCCACTAAAGCCAAAAAAAGCGGCGACAATTTAAATGTCATTCTCTCGCTTCTGTTAAACAGGTCTACAAGTGAGAAACCAACGGCAGCAACAAGAAATCCATTCAATGTATGAAGCATTGTATCCCAGCCGGGTATGATTGTATAAAAGGAGTTTATTTCTCCAAGAATTTCAGCAGCGAAAATAAAGCAGTATATTATTCCCTCCATAAGCGGAGGTATATCTATGGAGAGTCTTCTTTCAAGCATCATGGGAACACAAAAGAGTATAAGAGAAAGGACACATACAAATACGTTTTCATATCGTCCAACAAATGCCGAACGTATAAGGGTAAGCAGTATAAAAAAAGACAAAGTTCCTCTTATTGTAAGTCGCCTGCGTACTCTTTTTGATGTTTTAATTGAGTCTATTATCTCATTTCCTGTTTTTTTCCCAAACATAAATACCTCTTTTACTAAAAAATATTTTTATTTATAAACATTAACATATAAAAAATATTTTTTCAACAGTACCCACAAAAATAAAAACGGAAATCCGCTTAAGGGATATTTCCGTTTTATATATATTATTTAAATTTAACAGCAGTTCCGTACATAAGTATTTCAGAAGCCCCCTGCATAACGGAAGATGTGGCAAATCTTGCACAAATAACAGCGTCGGCCCCAAGCCTTTTGGCCTCGTCCTCCATTCTTGATTGCGCTACTCTTCTTGCTTCTTCTATCATATCCCTATAGCTGTTTATTTCGCCGCCGATTATTGTTTTAAGTCCGGCGCCTATATCATGGCCTATATTTTTAGATTGTACAGTACAGCCCTTTACTATTCCTATAACCTCAAATTCTTTTCCTGGTATATTTTCTGTTGTTGTAATAAGCATTTAATCATCTCCTTTTTATATGCAAAACTGTTACTTTTATTATAGCACATAAAAATCTATTTGATGTTTTGTGTGCTAAACATTAATTTATATTAATAATTATAATATTCCGGCTATTAGCCTATAAACAATTTCTGCACAGCCACATATAATCATAACAATAACTGGGTCTATCTTAGGTTTTCTTAAAAGAAAAACCGCGGCCGCAAAATATAAAACCGGCCTAAGCTGAAAATTTCCATTTGAGAATGACACAGTTCCGCTTAAGAAAAACGCTGGAATTAATATGGATATTCCCGCTACGGCTATCATTGATACAACGGCCGGCCTTAAAAGCTCAAGGGTGCCTTTTACGGCTGAAAGATTTTTATATTTCATATAAAAATACGCCAGTATAGTTACAATAACGCATGAAGGAAAAACACAGCCGGCCGTTGCCACAACGGCTCCCAGTATGCCGCCAACCTGATTTCCTACAAATGTTGCGGCGTTAATTGCTATTGGCCCGGGTGTCATTTGGGATATTGTTATAAGGTCGGTAAAATCGGAAATTGTAAGCCAGCCGTATCTGTCAACAACCTGAGATTGTATAAGGGGCATTGCCGCGTATCCTCCGCCGAAACTGAAAAGGCCTATTCTTAAAAAAGAGAAAAAAAGCTGTATATAAATCATTTTAAGCACCTCTTTTCTCTTACAACGGTTCTTAAAACGCCTATTATTATAACTGTTATTATTATATAAACAACATTAATCTGTAAAAAATAATCGGCTATAAAGGCAAGAATCATAATTAAAATAAGTGTTTTTTGGCCTGTTTTAACGACACCGCTACCCATGTCGTAAACAACTGAAGCTATAACGGCGCCGACTCCTGCTTTCATGCCGTAAAGAACTGACTGTATAATCGGATTTGTCTTAAATGCTTCGTAAAAAAATGAGACGGCAGTAAGTATTATAAACGGAGGAAGAACGGCGCCTAAAACGGCGCTTAAAACACCGGCTATGCCGGCAAGCTTATATCCAACAACAACAGCCCCGTTTATGGCGATAGGTCCCGGTGCCGATTGGGCTATGGCCACAAAATCAAGCATTTCCTCCTCGGTTATCCATTTAAGGTCGTTTACGAACTTATTTTTAAGAAGAGTTACTATAACGTATCCTCCGCCAAAAGTGAAAGCGCTTAAATAAAAGGTAGATATAAATATTTTTTTTAATATTTTAAAATCCATGCCTATCCCTCCAAAATTTTATAAAAACAATATAACACTTGAATATACATAAGTAAAATATTATTATTTTATTAAAATAATAATATTTTACTTATTAAATTGGAGGCCCCCTTATGAATATAAGACATATGAGAATTTTTATAACTCTCTGTCAATGCGGAAACAATGTTACCAAAGCTGCGAAACTTCTTTATATGTCTCAGCCCTCAGTAACTATTGTTATAAAAGAGATTGAAAAATATTACGGAATACAGCTTTTTGACAGGATATCCAGAAGGCTCTATCTTACGTCATGCGGAAAAGAGTTTTTATCCTATGCTGAAAGGCTTGTATCCATATATGACGATATGGAAATGAATATAAAAAACACGTCAAACCGTGTTAGTGTTGGCGCAAGTCTTACAATAGGTTCTCTGCTTATGCCAAATTATGTTAAAGAGTTTTATAAAGAAAAGCCGGAAGCTGATTTAAGGGTTACAGTTGAACCGTCTCCAATGCTTGAAAAAAAGATACTCAAAAATGATATAGATATGGCTCTTGTTGAAAGGCCAATACATGAAAAAAATATTATTTTTGAAGAATTTGCCGATGACAGTCTTTTATTAATATCTTCACCGAATAATCATTTTGAAAATGGCGCAACACTGTCGGCAGAAGAATTAAAAAAACAAAGGTTTATTTTAAGGGAAAAAGGCAGCGGTACAAGGGAACTTTTTGACAGTGTTACAGCTGAAAATGGAATATTAATTGAGCCTGTGTGGGAAGCCATGAGCACAAATTCACTTATAAACGCCGTTATGAACGGTCTTGGAATTTCGGCTATATCCGAGAGGATAGCGCGGCCATATATAAATAACGGCATTTTATATGAAATAAAGGTGCAGGATGTTGAGTTTAAAAGAAAATTTTATTTAATACACCATAAGGATAAAAATCTTTCCACAACGGCTAAAGCCTTTTGGGAATTTTGCAGACAACGAGAAAAAACTTTTTTAGTTAATAAGACTATATCTAATATCATAAACTGTACTAAAAAAAATTCAGTTAAATATTAGTAAAATATATAGATTGCAAAACAAAAAAATGATATATTCAGATTGTAAAAATTTTTAAAAAGGCGGTATGTTTTATGATTTACGGTAAATTTAAAAATTATTGCCTGTATCATGTGGAAAGTAAAACTGCGCCTTTTAATATTATGCTTGAAATTTGTGCCAAAAACCGCTTTTACATTTTTGTTTAAGCGGTTTTTTTATATTAAAAATATACTAAAACTACAGGGGGCGATTATTATTCTTAAAATTAAGAAGTCTCGCAGAAAAGCTGATGAATGGATTGTTTATAATCCGCACAATTTTGAATTGCACACCCATTGCAGAAGTTTTAGAGTGGCGCTTATACTAAGAAACAATGTTGAAAGGCACCAAATTCCCAAAAGCTGCGACACACGGCTTATAATAAGCCACCTTAGACTTACCCATAACAGAAAATACAGGCAGATGCTTGAGGAAAGACTGAATGAGGTTTTGCTCAAAAGTTCCAAGACGCGGCGCAGAATTCAGGCGGCGTAAACAATCCGTTATATTTATAAAACAAAAGAGCGTATAAAATACGCTCTTTCGTTTATTTATTATATTTTTAATATAAGGAAGGCTTAATAAAATTTAATTATATTCTGTCAAGAGCCTGAGATAAGTCTGCTATAATATCCTCGGCGTTTTCAAGGCCGGCAGAAAGTCTTACAAGACCCTCTGGTATTCCGGCTTCTTTAAGGTCCTCAGCCGTATATGTTGAGTGGGTCATGCTGGCTGGATGCTCAACAAGAGTTTCGGCGTCTCCAAGGCTTACGGCTATTGTGCAAAGCTCAAGAGCATTAACAAACTTCATGCCGTTTTCTTTTCCGCCCTTAATTTCAAAGGAAACCATGCCGCCAAAGCCTGCTGTCATTTGCTTTTTGGCTATTTCATAGCCTTTATGTCCCTCAAGTCCAGGATAATATACTTTCTCAACCTTTGGATGCGCCTCAAGGAATTTGGCTATGGCCATGCCGTTTTCGCAGTGACGTTTCATTCTAAGTTCAAAAGTCTTAAGTCCTCTTAAAACAAGAAAAGCGTCATGTGGGCTCATTACGCAGCCTGTCATATCCTTTATTCCGGACATTTTAACCTCTGTTATAAAATCGGCTTTTCCAACAACAAATCCGGCTATAACATCTCCATGGCCGTTAAGATATTTTGTGGCCGAATGCACAACAACGTCGGCGCCAAGCTGAAGTGGTTTTTGAAGATATGGTGTAGCAAATGTGTTGTCACAAACAACCTTTATGTCTTTGTTATATCCATGAACTAACTGGGCTATAGCTGATATATCGGCTATTTTAAGATTAGGGTTAGCCGGTGTTTCAAGATAAACGGCAACTGTGTTTTCTTTAAGATTTGCTTTAATCTCATCAAGATTTGATGTATTAACAAAAGTAACTTCAACTCCATATTTTGGAAGTCCATGTGAAAGAAGGGCGAATGTACAGCCGTAAAGCGTACTGTCTGCTATTATGTGCTTTCCGGCGGAGGCTATTGTCCAAAGAGCAGATGATATAGCTCCCATTCCGCTGGAAGTTGCTGCGGCTGCCTCAGCTCCCTCAAGCGAGGCTACTTTTCTTTCAAGTGTGTTAGTAGTTGGGTTTCCAAGACGTGTATAAATATATCCGTCCTCTTGTCCGGAAAATCTTCTGCCGCCTTCTTCACAGCTTTTAAAATAAAATGTTGAGCTTTGATAAACAGGCATTGTAAGGGAACCATATTGCTTATCTTTTATTATACCAGCATGTATAGCTCTTGTTCCTATTCCCATATTTTTGTTTTCCATGTCTCAGCACTCCTTTTTATATACGCAGTAAACAATAATTCATTTCGTTAAGTAAACAATAGCACATTTTATTTAAAAAGTGTTAATAGTCAAAATTTATATCTGGTTATCGTTTTTATCTATAACATATTAAAAATTATTTAAAATTTCATATATTTTTTTAGTTTTTTAAAGTGAATATGCATATAATAATTAGAAAAAATTTAATTATTATTGGGAAAATCGATAACTAGTTATAGCTTTTTCAGATTAACACAAGGCTTGCACGATATGTTAATATAATATCATCAATAAAATATTATTTATTTTATAACGCTGCGCAATTTTAGATTTATTAAGGAGGTAAGTATTATGGATAACAAAACTAATGGAAACAATATTAAGCCAAAAGGGTCGGCTCTAATACCGTTTATAGTATTTATAGCTCTGTATCTTGGGGTTGGAATAATCCTTCAGCTACAAGGTGTTGAAATGGCGTTTTATCAGTTTCCGTCGCCTGTTGCTATTTTAATAGCCGTTGTTGTAGCCTTTGCCATGTTTAAAGGAAAAATGGATGATAAAATTTCCGACTTTATGAAAGGCTGCGGCGACGAAAACATACTTACAATGTGCTTTATATATCTGTTTGCCGGAGCCTTTGCTACTGTGGCCAGCGCCATGGGCGGAGTTGACGCCACATCTAATTTCGGACTTTCTATAATTCCGGCACATTACATAACAGCCGGAATGTTTGTTATAAGTGCTTTTTTGGCTGTTTCAACAGGCTCGTCAATGGGAACAATAGGCGCTATAGGCCCTATAGCCATAGCAACAGCAGATAAAGCCGGCTTAAGTATGCCTCTTATGGTTGCAGCTGTAATAGGCGGAGCCATGTTCGGAGATAATCTTTCAATAATATCCGATACAACAATAGCCGCAACAAGAACTCAGGGCGTTGAGATGAGAGACAAATTTAAGGTTAACTTCCTTATTGCTCTTCCGGCGGCAATAATCACGTTTATACTTCTTTTAATTCTTGGAAAGCCTGAGCATATTATAGAAATGGAGCAGCTTGACTATAACATAATAAAAGTTCTTCCATATGTGTTTGTTCTTGTAATGGCTGTTTTGGGTCTTAATGTGTTTGTAACTCTCGGTTCGGGAATAGTTATAGCGGGCGTTATAGGAATAGCCTATGGCGACATTACTCCGCTTTCGTTGTCACAGAATATATATTCAGGATTTACAGGAATGATAGAAATATTCCTGCTTTCACTTATAACAGGCGGTTTGGCCTATATGGTAACCAAAAACGGCGGCCTTGAATGGCTTCTTATTAAAATAAAAGGTCTTATAAAAGGAGAGAAATCAGCTCAGGTTGGTATAGCGGCAATAGCTTCCGTTGCTGACATGGCAGTTGCCAACAATACAGTTGCCATAATAATAACAGGTCCTATAGCAAAAGGAATTTGTGAGGAATTTAAAGTTGACCCAAGAAGAAGTGCTTCCCTTATTGATATATGGTCATGCGTTTTCCAAGGATTTATACCATATGGTGCTCAAGTGCTTTTGGCCTGCTCCCTTACGGCAGAGGTGGCCAATCCTGTAAGCCCATTAAGTCTGTTCCCACTTTTATGGTATCAGCAGCTTTTAGCGCTTTTCGCTATACTATCAATATTTATACCTTATGCCGATGGAATAATAAGAAAACGTCCATGGAATTTCGCTTTATGGAAAGCTGAGGAAAAAACTGCTAAGTAAAAATTTATTAATAATAAAATTGTTATATTAGAAAAATAAAAAATAGTTTAAGCCGCATGTTTAAGCTTTTAATTGAACAGGCGGCTTTATTTTTAAATTTTAATATTGAAATTATTTGTAGTAAACAACTTTTTTCGGTTTGCAGAATTTTAAGTATCCCAAATATATATTTTAGATTTCTACAAAATATTGGGTAACAGAGCTTACTGGTTGCAGGTTTGTTCTAATTTGTTCTTTTTAAACACTAAAAATGACGGCAGCTTTTTATGTGCCGTCATTTCAGATAATAAAAAATATTTTTTGTGTCATAAAAACATATTAGTATAGAAATAAACCGAATTTTTTAATCGAAAAAAACGCGGTTTTTTCCGGAAAATTTAGCCATATATAACCGTTTATCAGCAGTTTTAACAAGGCTAAAATAATCGTTTCCGTCATCAGGACAAAATGATATGCCTATGCTTAATGACAGCGGGCTTGAGGTTCTGTAACTTTTTAAACACTCTTCCATATTCTTTCTTATTTTATGTGCTCTTTTTATAGCTTCATCTTTTGTTTTAATATTCCATATAAAGGCAACAAACTCGTCGCCGCCTATGCGGGCGGCCAAACTGTTTTTTCCAATGTTTTCGGTTAATGTTTTTGCCGTTGCTTTAAGCAAACGGTCGCCTTCAAAATGACCGTATGTATCGTTAACCAATTTAAAATTATCCATATCTATAAAAAACATAGCAGCCGGATAACTTACTCCACTTAGTTTTTCAGTAACCTTATCAATTATGCCACCATAGTTTAGCAGGCCTGTAAGGCTGTCTGTATATGCTTTTTCAAGAGCGCTTCTTAAAAGTGAGCCCTGTTCTAAGTCTTTATAGTACATTTCTGTAACGTCTGTAAAAAATAAAAAAATAGTTTTATTTTCATTGTCGCAATATCTATACTCAAATTTTTTTCTTGTATATCCCATTATTGGGCCTAAAACTCCAGCATAAAATGTGTGGAACCCTTTTTTGTTAAGCTGTGCAATAACATTGCTTATAGACGCCTCATGAATTATCATTTCTCTATCTTCAGGAACGACAAAATTTTGGGCATAGTTAAGCATTTGGGAATTGTAATCTTTGCCATGTTTGCAGCCAAAAGATGTGCTGTTGTCATTTCCGGTTAAAATGGTGTAATTGTTGTTTTTAGTATCAATGAATATATAACAACAGCGGTTGTTGTATATATAAAAATCAGCTATTTTTTTAAATAAATCATCATCTGATTTTATATGTATAATATAGGCGTATATATTGTTATCGATTTGATTAAAAAATATTTTTACGGAATTGTTATAAGTACAGCAAATATTAACGTGTTTATTTTTCCATAGTTTAAATTTTTCCAAAAGTTTTTCGCATGATAAATTTTCGGTTGAAATGGAGGTGTTGGAAATAAATTTATTACTTGATATATACTTGTTCCATTTTATTTTTTGATTTTTATTGATTTCATTTAAAGGATATAAAAATACAGCTTCATTTTGCAACAGGTTTATTTTTATTATAAAGTTATACATACAGTTAAATATAAATGGCAGATCATCTTTTAGTTCGTATGGTATAGCTTGATTTTTTTGACATTTAAATTCCATTTTATCCTCCAAAATATATTAAAAAATAAAAATTATGATTTAATAGTATTTTTTATTTAATAAATATAATAAATCGATAAATAATTAAAATCAAGACTTTCCAATATAAATTTTATACATAAAAATATAAAAATTATGTAAAAAATAGCATTTTTATATGTAAAAAATTTATTGATTAGCACTTTTAATTGGTTTTTAATAGTTAAACGATGTAAAAATATAATACTTTCAAAAAAACTGTTAAATTATTTTTATGAATTTTGTTTAATTTTAAAATTGACCCTATAGTAGGTATATAGGATATACTAACACCAATAGCGCTATTAAATTTTTTATGGTATCAAAGAGGAAAGAGGGGAAATTAAATTATATGGTTGATTTCTTAGTAAGTCTTAATAATTTTATTTGGGGAGCGCCATTCATACTTTTTGTTATGCTTATTGGCCTTTATTTTACGGCAAGAAGTGGTTTATTTACATTTGCCCACTTTGGCCATGTTATGAAAAATACTCTTGGAAGCCTTACAAGTAAGGAAGCCAGAAAAAAAGACGATAAGTCTGTTTCGCCTTTTGAGGCCGTTTGTGTTGCCATTGGCGGCTGTGTTGGAACAGCAAATATAGCCGGTGTTGCCACAGCTATGGCCACAGGCGGATATGGCGCTGTGTTCTGGTTATGGCTTTGGGCTTTCTTTGGCATGATGGTTAAAATAGTAGAGGTTACTTTGGGCTGCTACTACCGCGGCAAAGACGAGAATGAAAACTATTACGGTGGACCTATGTATTATATGGAAAAAGGTATACTCCGTGAAATGGGTCTTAAAGTTGGAGGTCCTTTGGCCGTTTTGTTCTCATTCTTCTTCGTTTTCCAGTCAGTTCAAGGCTCACAGGGATTTACAATAGCTGAGATTTTTAACGCTACATTTGGCTGGAACATGGTAGTTGTAGTTGCTGTTTACAGTGCTGTAGTTCTTTATCTTATATGGAGCGGCAGACAAGGTGCCGTAAATTTTGCCACAAAATGCGTTCCTTTTATGTGCGTAGTTTATCTTGTAGCCGGAATTGTATTAATAGTATTAAATATTCAGAATCTTCCTTCAGCAATAGTAAATATTTTCCATGACGCTTTCACAGGAACAGCCGCATTTGGAGGTTTCCTTGGAGCCAGTGTAATTCAGGCTATGAACTCGGGAGTTTCCCGTTCAATGAACTCCAACGAGGCCGGTATGGGTTCATCACCTCTTGTTCATGGTTCGGCCGACTGCGAGCACCCTATGCGCCAAGGTCTTTGGGGTTCATTTGAGGTTTTTGTTGACACATTAATTATATGCTCAATAACAGCTCTTTCAGTAGCTTGCTCAGGTGTTCTTGACACAGGACTTACGGGAGCTACACTTACAATAGCCGCTTATGAGACAATGTTCGGTCATTTTGCAGCATACTACATAGCTATAATGGCTATAATGTTTGGTCTTACAACAACAACAGGATACTATATTTATTATGTAACTATTATAAAATATATATTCCGTCATAAACCTATATTAAGAGATAAATTAATAGCTGTATTCAAAATTTATTTCCCTCTTATGAACGTTGTTGTTACTTCGTTTATAGTATTTACAGGTCAGGACGCCACACTGTTCTGGACAATAGTAAGTATAGTTACTGCTGGTCCTACATTCTTCAACCTTATAGCCTTGTTTATACTTAGAAATAAGTTCTTCCAGATATTTAAGGACTACAAGGCACGTTATCTTGGAAAGGGCAATGTTGACCCTAACTTCCATGTATTCTATGAAGATGACCCTGAGATAGCTGCAAAAGAGGAGGCCATAAGAGCCGAGCTTCGTAAAGAAGTAGCGGATGCTTATGCTCATAAGGGTTAATATTAAAAGCTTGCTTTTATATAAGGGGGCTTCTGAATGGAGCACTTGTTTTACAACTCATATCTTGAGGTTGATTTGGGAGTTATTAGACAAAATGCCGTAAATATACAAAATGGGTTAAAATATAACAGAACTCTTATACCTGCCATAAAGGGAAACGCTCATGGATATGGTACCGTTCAGATAGCCAGAATGCTTTCAGAGGATGTTGGAATTAAAACGCTGGCCTGCGCGCAGATTATAGAAGGGGTTAAAATGCGCGAGGTCGGCCTTAATAAAACAGATATATTGCTTTTGGGCGCCGTACCTTACCATGCGGCGCCCTATGCCGTTAAATACGGGTTTCATATACCTGTATTTAATAAGGAAATGGTTAAAATAATAAGTGACGAGGGAAGAAGACAGAAAAAGATACCTAAGGTTCAGGTTAAAATTGAGGTTGGCCTTCACAGGCTTGGAGTTCTTCCGGGTGAGCCATTTATTGAGCTTCTTAATTATATAAAAAAGCT
>CAJFUS010000017.1 GCA_904420235.1 Candidatus Neoanaerotignum tabaqchaliae | reverse complement strand
GTCATGCGGGGAAGCTCCTTTATGTATTTTTGTTTAGTGGTGATTCAAATATAACACAAAGTGAGTCGTCCTCGCTTTTTAATTATTTAGTTGTAACACATGTATTGTAATCCTACAATATAAAATACAGTAACTGTAAAAAAGGTGTTGACATATACTTATGCTTTGTGGTATCATATCTTTCGTTGGTGATGCAACGACTTAATATGGCTCAGTAGCTCAGTTGGTTAGAGCGCCGGCCTGTCACGCCGGAGGTCGTGGGTTCGAGCCCCATCTGAGTCGTTGTTTCGGGAGTTTAGCTCAGCTGGGAGAGCGCCTGCCTTACAAGCAGGATGTCACAGGTTCGAGCCCTGTAATTCCCATAAAGGTCCTTTAAAAGGACCTTTTTTTGTGTTCATTTTTGCCGCAGTATAGATTTAACTTGAAAGAGTTTGTAAAAATTAATAGTATTTTGTAATAATTTTTTAATCTGATAGAGATTTAATTAAGCTATGCCAGGTATAAATGACTACACTTAAATTGAATAAGATATTTAAAAATATATTTAAATAGTCAGCTTATTTTATAAGGCGATTTTTGTAAAACTTTGCATTGGTCATATAAATATGTTATTATTGTTGTAATGCTTAAAATCAATAAAAAGGAGTGCTGTTTATGAAATTTAACTGCCTTATAGCTCAGTCGGGCGGTCCAACGGCCGCTATAAACTCAACACTTGCTGGTATTTACAGCGCTGCGTGCCGAAATGCCTCCATTGGCAAAGTTTATGGCGGACTTAACGGCATAGAGGGCGTTATAAACGGCAGGGTTATAAACCTTGGTTCTATATTAAGCGAATATGGAAATCTTTTTGTTCTTAAAATAACACCTTCATCATTTCTTGGCTCTTGCCGGTATAAGCTTAAAAGCTGTGCCGAGAATGAGGACGACTATAAAAAAATATTCGATATATTTGATAAGTATAACATAAAATATTTCTTTTATATAGGCGGAAATGACTCCATGGACACTATACTTAAGCTTAAAGAGTATCAGGACAAAAATCCTCATGGCGTTATGCTTATTGGCGTACCAAAAACAATAGACAATGACCTTATGTGTGTAGACCACACGCCTGGTTTTGGAAGCGCCGCAAAATACATAGCCACAACTGTTAAAGAAATAGCCTATGATACTGCCGTTTATAATATGGACAGCATAGTTGTTGTTGAGATAATGGGAAGAAACGCCGGCTGGCTAACTCTTTCGGCAGGCCTTGCCCGAGATAATAGCGGAAGGACGTTAGCCGACCTTATATATATTCCTGAAAATCCTTTTGATTATGATAAGCTTATATCGGATATTAAAAATGTGCAAAAAGAGAAGCGGCAGATGGTTATAGCGGTTTCTGAGGGCATACGGTTTTCTGATGGAAAGCTTGTGGCAGAGTCTGAACAAAAAGACGCTTTTGGCCATGGCCAGCTTGGAGGGGCCGCGAAAACTGTGTCGGAATATATAAAGGAACAGCTTGGAGTTAAAGTTAGAGCTGTTGAGATAAATGTGTCACAGAGGTGTGCCGCCCACTGCCTTTCACTTACGGATATAAACGAGAGCTTTAAAATAGGAGAGGTGGCTGTTGATGCCGCCGCACAAGGCTTAAGCGGCGTTATGGTTACAAACAACAGGAAAGAAGGAAACGAGTACCGCCTTGAGTATTCTTACAGTGATATAGCCTCGATAGCAAATATGGAGAAAACCGTTCCGGAAAACTATATGAATGTTGAAAAAAATAATATTTCTCAGGATGGTCTTAATTATTTAATTCCTCTTGTTAAAGGCGAGGTAAAACTGCTTCACAAAGACGGAGTTCCAATGTATCTTAACATTAAAGATTTTATTTAAAACATAAAAAGCGCTATGACATAATAATCATGGCGCTTTTTGTATATCTTTATTCTCCTGTTATTTCAGCTATCAAAGGCTCAAGGCAGTTATAAAAAGCCATGTAGCCTTTTTCGGTTAAGTGACAGCCGTCCTCTTGAATATAAGGCTCGATATTTCCGCCGGACATTCGAGGGAATTCCTTGTTTAAATCGCAAAGAAACAGGCCTTGTCTTTGAGCTATTTCACGTATGGCGTCGCAATAAGGAGCAAGCCTTGCGTTTGTTGTTGACGGCATAAACACTCCGTCGTCAACGGGAGGAGGCGTTATAAGTATTATTTCAGTGCCTTTTTTACTGGTTTTAATTGTGTCTATAATGGCCCTCATATTTTTGTTAAATTCATAAATTGTTCTGTAAGCGTTTTCACTTGGCGCGCTGTCGTTGGAGCCGAACAATATTGTTGCTATAACAGGGCTGAAGCTTATTACGTCTCTATTAAGTCTTTTAAGAGCCTCTCTTGTTGTGTCGCCGTTAACTCCGCTGTTTATTACGCTGAGCTTTTTAAATCTGTTTTGGATTAGAGAGGCTATGTTATCTTTTTTAAAAACACCGTATCCGTATGTAAGGCTGTCACCAAAAAGAACTAAATTCCTCATTTTATCACCTTATCTTAAAGAATCTAAAAGTTCAAAGAATTTAGGGAATGATATGTCAACGCATTGAGAATTCTCTATTAAAGTATTTCCGTTGGCCATTATTCCAGCTATGGCGCAGGACATGGCTATTCTGTGGTCGCCATGACTGTCAACAATAGCTCCCTTTAGAGGATTTCCGCCGTTAATTATCATTCCGTCATCGGTTTCGGTTATGTTGGCACCCATTTTTTTAAGCTCCTCAACAACAGTTTTAATACGGTTTGTTTCTTTAACCTTAAGCTCTTGGGCATCTTTTATAACGGTTTGGCCTTCGGCGAAACATGCCGCCACAGCTATAATAGGTATTTCATCAATAAGACGTGGAATTATTTTTCCGCCTATTTCCACTCCTTTAAGACTTGACGTTTTAACGTTTATATCAGCTGTTTCTTCGCCGCATATAATCTTTTCGTTTTCAAGGGTAATATCAGCCCCCATTTCTTTAAACACGTCTATAATGCCGGTTCTTGTTGGGTTAACGCCTACGTTTTCTATTGTAATGTCACTGTCTGGGGATATAATGCCAGCGGCCATAAAATAGGCTGCTGACGATATATCCGCGGGAACCGTTATGTCTTTGGCGTAAAGTTCTTCAACAGGGCCGCATATTATTTTATTTCCATCGTTTTTTATGTTGGCACCGAAATAATTAAGCATTATTTCGGTATGGTTTCTTGTAGGCTCCGGTTCGGTTATTGTTGTTGTGCCGTCGGCGTACAGGGCGGCCAATATTATGGCGCTTTTAACCTGCGCGCTGGCAACAGGCAGTGTATAATCTATGGCCTTTAATTTTCTGCCGCTTATTTTAAAGGGTGCAAAAAGTTTTTCGCCACTGTTTCCGGTTATACTGGCTCCCATAAGCGAAAGGGGCCTGCTTACCCTGTCCATAGGGCGCTTTTGTATCGAACTATCGCCCGTTATATGACAGTCAAAATTTTGAGCGGCCAATATTCCGGTTATAAGGCGCAGTGTTGTGCCGCTGTTTCCAACATCAAGGGTTTCATTCGGCTTTTTAAGGCCATGAAGTCCCTTGCCGTGAATTGTAACGTCGGTTCCGTCAATTTTTATTTCTATGCCCATTTTTCTAAAGCAGTCTATTGTTGAAAGACAGTCGTCGCCCGTAAGAAACCCAGAAACATGGGTTGTTCCGTTGGCTATGGAGCCAAGCATAACCGACCTGTGGGATATGGATTTATCGCCGGGCACTTTTATTTTTCCCTTAAGATTTTCAGCACTGTTAATTGTTTTAATCAAATTTTTCACCGCCTGTTAATTTTTAATTTGAACCTCGTAATTCATGCTTTTTAAAATGTCTATGCTTTTTTGGCGCTGTTCCTCGCTGTCGAATGACACGTATAATACGCCGTTTTCTCTTTCTCGGTTGTTTACGATAGACATATTTTTTATATTTATTCCGTTGCTTGAAAGAAGAACGGATATTACGGCTATGGAACCGGGCTTATCAAGCACGTCTACTGATATTTCATACCGCTTTACAAAGCTTCCCGGAGTTATGTTTGAGAATGAGTCGCGGTATTTTCTGGCGTCGTCAAAAAATTCCCTTACTTGAGCATGATTTCCATCTAAAATTCCAGTTTTTATTTCTTTAATAACTTCCTCAAGAGATACAAGCACATTAAGTATCTGCTCTTTGTTCTCAAAACAAATGCTCTCCCACATGTCGGGGTTTGACGAGGCTATTCGTGTTATGTCCTTAAAGCCACCGGCCGCCATAAGATGCATGTGGCCCTGAGGAGTGTCAAGGGCTTTTACGTTGTTGCACAGCGACGAGGCTATTATGTGGGGAACATGGCTTATGGACGCCATTATATAATCATGAAGATACGGGGAAACCATAACCGGTATGGCGCCTATTTTTTCTATGGCCTCGTAAAACTGATTTATTTTATAGTCAGGCGCGTTTTCGGCCGGAGTTATTATGTAGTAGGCGTTTTCAAAAAGATGTTCCTTTGAAGCCATATATCTGAACTTTTCGGAACCGGTCATTGGGTGGCCGCCTATATAGCAAAATTTATTTGAGATGGTTTTTATTTTATCATAAATCCCGCCCTTTGTGCTTCCGACGTCGGAAACTATGCAGTCTTTATCTATGTATGGAATTAATTTTTGGGCGTAATCAAATATAAAATTTACCGGAGTGCATATAAAAACCACGTCGCAGCCGGAAAATATATCGTCAATTTCGGTGCTGTAAAGGTCTATTACACCTTCGTCGTATGCCTGTTTTAAAACGTCCTCGTTTCTGTTAAAGGCGGCTATGGTTTTTGTTCCAACCCTGTTTTTAAACGCTTTAGCCAATGAGCCGCCTATAAGGCCAAGGCCTATAATGCCTATTTTGTCAAACATATGTCTTTTCCCTTTCAAAATATAATAAATTTTTATCACGCTTTAAAGTGATAAAACAACGCATTATAGATTTTATCATTTAAATTTGTCTGTGTCAATTAAACATTTAATTACAGCCTTGTTACACATATTCCGGTGTTTTCTCAAGAATTTCGGAAAGTATTTTTTTGTTGCCACGGCTTACAAGGGCTGTTTTGTCGCAACCGAAAAAATGAAGTTCCCAAGATGAGGATATGGTTTTGTCTATTTTTTGTATGTTTTCTGTATTTACTATATAAGACCTATGACAGCGGTAAAGAGGCGTGTTTTCTATATGCAGTGATATTTCTTTAAGTGTGAAGGGCAGAGAATATTCGCCGTCAGAGGTGTATATAACACAGCCGTGGCCGGACGACTCAAAGAACAATATTGTATCAACCCTTATGCGCATAAAATCGCTGGAACTGTTTAGTATTAAAAACGTTTTGGCCGGACTTGCTGACTGAGAAACGGAAATGTCGTGGTTTATGAACTCGTTTACAGCAGACAGAGACTTTTCGGAAAAAGGAATTTTAATGCGGAAAACAAGCTTCATGTCCTCAAGTTCGTTAAAAAGGCTGTCGTAATAGCTTAAAAGAGCTATGGGCGTAAAGCGGTAGAGACAGCTTTTTCTTATTCTGCCAACTATATCGGTATTGTTATGGCTTTTTGTTGATACTATAACAAAAAAGTCAATTTTTAAGGTGTTTAATATAGTTTCGGCTTGGTGGCAGTTGTCGGCAGACATAATGGCTCTGTGCTTTCCTCTAATATATTGTTCAATAGTGTTTCTTATTTTTGAGTTATGACAAACTATTAAAATTTTATACATATAACTCACCTCATGTTTTATTTTATCACATGGCGTCTGATATTGGAATACGGCCCATAAAACGTGCAAACATATTTTTTATTGTACAGGCATAATTTATGACTGTGGGAGGAATTTGACATGAGTGTTAAAAACGAGATTATATTTTCCGCAGGAGGAAGGATTAAAGAGGTTTTAGGACTTGTGGACGACGGTTTGTTTGAGGAATTTAACGAACTGCGTTTCAGAAGCAAAAGGCCGGCCTTTGTAAAATACAGGGGAAAGGAATATTTTTTGCTTAATAATGGAAAACTGTCATCAGAGGGGAAAAACGGAGATTGTTTTATTCCAGAAAGCCGCGATATTAAGGAATTTATAAGGGTATTAAGCGGATACTCCCTTTACGCCTTTTCAGAGGAAATAAAAAACGGCTATATAACAATAGAGGGCGGCCACAGAATAGGAATAACGGGAAGAACGGTTGTTAGAAACAACGCCATCGAGTCCATTACAAGCTTTTGCGGCATAAACATAAGAATATCCCATGAGATTAAGGGATGCGGTGAAAAAATAAAAAAATATATATACGAAAACGGAGTATGTAAAAACACCGTTATAGTTTCCCCGCCGGGCCTTGGAAAAACGACGCTTTTAAGGGACATTATACGAATTTTGAGCCTTAAGGGCAAAAATGTTGCCGTTGCCGACGAAAGAGGCGAAATAGGCGGCATGTGGCACGGCATGTGTCTGAATGATGTTGGCCCAAGAACCGACGTGCTTGACGGCTGTCCCAAATCGGAAGGAATGATTACGCTTTTAAGAAGCATGTCGCCGGACATTATAGCGGCAGACGAGATAGGAAGCGACCGCGACGCCAGAGCCATTGAAACAATAATGCTTGGCGGAGTTTCGGTTATATGCACAATACACGGCGGAGGGCTTGATGACGTTTTAAATCGAACGTGTATAGGCCAAATGGGAGGAAAAAAATTTACCCGCTTTATTGAGCTTAGGCGGATAGAAAATAAAACAGAGGCTGTTGTTAAAAATGAAAAGGGAAATGTTATAGGTACGGAGGTGATAAGGCATGACCATTAAGCTTATAGGGGCGGCGGCCATAATAATTTCAAGCTGGGTTGCCGGTATCATGTTTTCAATGAAAAGCGCGTACAGGCTGGAAGACTTGGAGGAATTTAAAAAGGCGGTGTCAATATTTTCGGACAGCATAAGCCTTTCGGCCCCGCCAATTTCGGAAATATTTAAGGACATATCAAAAAGGGTTAACGGCCCTGTGGCCATGATATTTGATGACGCCGGAAAAATGGCCGAAGGAAAAAATTATCCGAGCGCCGAGGAGATATTTAAAAACGCCGTTGATAAAAACATCAAAAATTTATATTTTGAAGCCGGTGAAATGGACTGCCTTTATTCCTTTGGAAAAAATCTTGATTTGGAATATAGCCATGAGCAAAAAAATGGAGCATCTATAATTATAAGCAACATAAACCTTAACCAAAAAGCTCTTAAGGAGCAAGCTGAAAAGGACAAAAGGCTTTACTCATCAGCGGGAGTTTTATGCGGAATTTTGATGTGTGTTATTTTATTTTAAATGTACGTGCGGGGGATAAGATATGGATATAAACATAGTTTTTCAAATAGCCGCCGTTGGAATACTTGTGGCGGTTTTAAACCAAGTGCTTATGAGGGCGGGACGGGAAGAGCAGGCAATGCTTACAACCTTGGCGGGACTTGTGGTTGTTCTGTTTTGGGTTATACAGTACATAGACAGGCTTTTCACTACTGTTCAAACTTTATTCCGTTTGTGATTTGGCGGGTGGTTTAATGGAGATACTTAAAATTGTTTCAGTTGCCGTTGCCGGGACGGTTTTGGCCTGTGTGCTTAAAAAGGAAAGCCCTCCATTTGCCATGGCTGTAAGCATAGCCACAGGAGTTATAATATTTCTTCAGATTTTAAGTTGTTTTTCCCAGATAATATCAACTCTTTATGAGATAACTGGTGAAGGCGGCATAGACGGGGGATATGTTTCCTTAATACTTAAAATAACCGGAATAGCCTACATATCGCAGCTTGGGTGCGAAATATGCAAAGACGCGGGAGAAAGCGCCATAGGCACAAAAATTGAGATAGCTGGCAAAATACTTATAGCCTATGTATGTCTTCCTCTTATAACTGCTATTTTTGGGACGGTGATGGACATTTTATGACAAAAATTAGATATAAGCTGTTTATAAAGCGGCTTATAAAGATACTTGTTATATTTTTTATTTTTCTGGCAGCATGCCCGTCGACGGCAAGGGCCGAGACAAGCGATGAAACGGAATATGTTGTGGACGGCATTATGGATTTTGAAACGGAGGAGGCAGACAGAGCGGCGGGAAATCCCTACGGATACAGTATAAAAGGTATTGCTCAAAGCCTTATTTCCGGAGAAGGAATAAGCTTTGCCTCTGTTTTGGACAAGGTGCTGGGCGGCTTTTTTTCGGATATTAAAAATCAGGTTTCCGGAATTAGGAAGATAATAATTCTTATAATAGCCTGCGGCGTTTTAAAAAGCATAAGCTCGTCATTTGGAGGAAAAGGCGTAAGCGACATAGGGTTTTACGCCTGCTATTCCGTAATAATATACATAATAATGTATCTGTTTATAGAAGAAGTGAACCTTGTTAAAGAAAACGTGTCAATGTTTATGAAGATGAATACGGCCATGGTTCCTGTTTATGTTGCCGTAAGCGCCGCTTCCGAAAGAGCTATTTCAACCGCAGCTCTTTCAGCCACTATAATGGCCTTTTCGTCAGCTATATCGGGCATATTAAGCGTTGTGGTTATACCGGTTATAACGGCCGCCGCCGGACTTGAGATGGTTAACAATATGTTTGAGGAGGACATGTTCTCAAGCCTTTCAAGCTTTATAAAATACATATTAAGTCTCGGCCTTAAATTATTGGGAATGGCCTTTGTTTTTGTAATATCTTTCCAAAGGCTGGGAACATCGGGAGTGAGCTCTTTTACGGTAAAAGCCGCAAAAAACGCCGTTAACTGCGTGCCTGTTGTGGGCGACATTTTGGCGTCATCTGCCCAAACGGTTGCCGACGCATCGTCGGCCGTTGGGAATTCTGTTGCCGCGGCCTGCGCCATAGTGGCCGGTATTCTTTCGGCGGCGCCTATTTTAAGGCTTACGGCCATATTTTTGATTTTTAAACTTACGGCCGCTATAACCGAACCGGCCGGAGAAAAAAGAATAACCAAAACCCTTAACAGCGCCGGAGATTATTTTGCCATACTTATAGGGGCAGTTTTTTTGTCGGCGGCCATGTTTGTGTTTTCGGCCGTTATACTTGCGGCCTCATTTTAGGAGATTAGCGGAATGATTGAGAGTGTAAGAGCATATATAAAAACCATAGCCGAATTTATGCTGTTTCTTATTATTATAAGAATGCTGGCTACCGAAAAAAGCAGAAAATACATAAACTTTGCATCGGGCATAATACTTGTGCTTATAGCCGCATCGCCGATTATGGAAATTATTGGCATGCCGCCGGAAACAATAATGAATAATATACTTAACGCCGCCGGAATTTATAGCGAGTATAATGAAGATTTTTCATTAGGCGAAACGGAGAACGCCCTTATGCCGGTGTTTAAGGCCAATGTTGAAAAAAGCATACAGGCCGACATAGAGGGACTTGGGATTATATGCCTTAATGTTGACTGCGGCGTATCAGATGATTTTGAGCGTACGGGAGGAATAGAAAGCGTAACAGCCATCATAGAGGGACAGAGCGGAGGTGATGAGGCGGAAAATTTTATTAAACGAAAATATGGAGTTGAAAACGTGAATATAATATACCAATGAAACCGGAGGGGGCATAGTGGACCATTTAGACTTAAAAAAATTTTTTAGGAACAAGGACATTAAAAAATATATGGCGGCGCTTTTTGTGGCTGGAATACTGCTTATGGCTTTTTCAAGCCAGCCATTAAAAATAGGTACATCCGGATTTGAAGAAGGCAGTACCAATAAAAAAACAGATGAAATCGCCCAAGAGAACAATATATTAGACGATGACATTGAAAAAAGGCTTGAGGATTTGTTTGAAAATATTGAGGGCGCTGGAAAGGTTAAGGTTATGATTACATATAAGTCTGGACCTGAGAAAATTGTTGCCACCGATACACGCAGCGAGGAAAGCAGCACAAGTGAGACAGAGTCTGGAGGAGTGGGAAGAGAAATAAAAAGCGTGTCCGGAGAGGTTAACACGGTTATACTCGGCTCAAATTCCTCAGGGGGCGGCGACGCACTTGTGGTTAAGGAAAAAACGCCCGAAATAGAAGGAATTGTAGTTGTGGCTCAGGGAGGAGGCGACGCCAATGTTAAAAACTCAATATCAAAGGCGGCGCAGGCTCTTTTTGATATACCTGCTCATAAGGTAGAAGTATTAAAAATGGGGGAATGATAGTATGTTTTCACTTAAAAAGAACAACATAGTGGCCGGAGTGCTTGTTGTTATGGTTGCTACGGCTGGATACCTTAATTTTACTCAAAATGACGAGATACAAAATCCTGATGAAAGTTATAGCTATGACAGTATTCTTGACACAGAAAACATAACCGTTTTGTCGGACAACGGAGAGGAGGAAAGCGTAGTGGTTTCAGAAACGCTTTCATCGGACACATCACAGGAAACGGCTTTGGCTGCTGACGGAACAGAAATAGTTACGGACCCTTTAACGGCTCAGGCCAATGCCGAAACCGACAATACGGGCGAGGCGGTTTTTGTTAATGCCCCAGCCGAGGAAGCTGATACATATTTCGTTCAGGCTAAGCTTGACAGGGAGCAGTCAAGAGCAAAACAAAAGGATATGCTTACAGAGATGATAAATAACTCAAACCTTGACGACAGCCAAAAAGAGGATTTTGCCAAAAGTATGCTGGAGCTTCAGCAAAGAATAGAAAAGGAAACGGCCTCGGAGGACATGATTAAGGCCAAAGGATTTAAAGAGGCCTATGTCAGAATTGACGGCGAAACCGTTGACGTTGTTGTTGACGCCGAATCTCTTACGGAACAGCAGGCGGCGCAAATTGAGGATATAGTTAAAAGAAAAACCGGATACTCATCGGATAAAATAAGAATAAGCGCCCTTAAAAAATGATGTCTTACTGAATATTTTGAATTTTTATTAATTTGCAGAAACATTAAAACAGACACTTGAAGGCCAGATTTTAAATTATAAAAGCGCCGGAAAAATTTTGCGGCGCCTGTATTGTGAATTTTATATTAACATTGTTTAAAGAAGTATATTTACTTGAAAATACAATATGTAATCTGCTATAATATTTATACATTAAACTGACAGATTGGTTTTATAATATATCTGGGAGGTATAGCTATGGCAGAATTTTACGAGGAAAACGAAAAGTCTGTTGGCCAGATTCAAATTGCCGACGAGGTTATAGCAATAATAGCGGGAACAGCGGCTTCAGAAGTTGAGGGTGTTGTTGCCGGTTCGGGAAGTTCCGAGGGTTCCTTCGGCGGTATATTCGGCAAAAAAAATAACCCTTCAAAGGGAATAAAAGTTAGTGTTGAGGAAGGCACGGCGGTTATAGACGTAGAGCTTGCCGTTATTTACGGATATAAAATAACCGAGGCGGCGCAGCAGGTTCAGGAAAAAGTTAAAAGCGCCGTTGAGAACATGACCGGACTTTCGGTAATGTCGGTTAACGTAAATGTTTCAACAATAATAAACAAGCCAAAAACGGAGAAGGAAGACGAATAAAAAATTAAACCCTTGGGACAGTTTTGTCCTAAGGGTTAGTTTTGTTTTGTAAAAATAGTTTTTATTAAAAGCGGCTGAAAGCGGCTTGTTTTTCTGCTGTTTAAATAAAAATATTTTTTGGTTTTAAAAGGATTTATTTGGAGGATTTTATGAGCAGGACAAACGCCAGAAAAAACGCTTTTTATCTTATATTTCAAAAAGACTTTGTGGGCATGGAGGGTATGGACGAGGCTAAAGAAAACTTTTATGCCGAAAACAGCGATATAAACGACGCTGACAAAAAATTTATAGACGACACTGTGGACGGAACATTTAAAAATATAGAAAAAATAGACTCTCTTATATCAGGAGCGGCAAAGGGCTGGTCTGTTGAGAGAATGGCAAAGGTTGACATAGCCATTTTGCGTCTTGCGGTGTATGAGCTGCTGTTTGGCGACGCTCCAAAAAAGGTTGTTATAAACGAGGCCGTTGAAATGGCTAAAAAATACAGCTCCGATAACTCGCCGTCTTTTATAAACGGAATACTTGGAAAAATAGTTTCAGAGATTGAGTAATATGGACAGGAAAATTTATTCGGTTTCACAGGTTAACAGATACGCCAAAGGCCTTTTTGAAATGGATGTTATATTAAACAGCCTTTGGGTGCATGGAGAAATATCAAATTTAAAAGTTCATACGTCGGGACATATATATTTTACTCTTAAGGACAGTCAGGCCGCCATAAGCAGCGTTATGTTTGCCTCTTATGCCGATATGATGCCTTTTGAGCTGGAAAACGGAATGGACGTTTTTGTGTGCGGATATGTTTCACTGTATGAAAAAACGGGGCAGTATCAGTTTTATGCCCAGATAGTTGAACCTGTTGGAAACGGCGCTTTAAACGTTGCTTTTGAGCAGCTTAAAAAAAAGCTGGAGGCAGAGGGCCTTTTTGACGCGGATTTTAAAAGGCCCATAAAAGAAAATCCAAATACGGTTGCGGTTATAACATCGCCTACGGGAGCTGCCGTAAGGGACGTTATAAACATAATATCAAGGCGAAACCCTTCCGTTAAAATTGTGGTGGTACCGGTGCTTGTTCAGGGAGAAAGCGCCCCTGATACAATAGTAAGCGCCATAAGGGACGTTAATGAGTGGGGAAAGGCCGACACAATAATACTTGGAAGAGGCGGCGGCAGCGCCGAGGATTTATGGCCTTTTAACAGTGAAAACGTGGCAAGGGCCATATTTGCTTCTGAAATACCAGTTATATCCGCCGTTGGCCATGAAACCGATTTTACAATAGCCGATTTTGTGGCCGATTTAAGAGCGCCTACGCCTTCGGCTGCCGCAGAGCTTGCCGTAAGCGACAAAGGCCAAATGGCGCAAAATGTTAACAATCTTTTATCAAGACTTAATCTGCTTATTGATAATTATATAAATTCTAAAATTGACAGAAACAACGCTGTTTTCGGACCGGCTGTTTTAAGACGCATTGAGGAGAAGATAGCTAATGGTCAAATTTTAAATGACAAGGCTGTTTCGGCAATTAATAATTACGCCGAAAGGAAGTTTGAAAGCTGTCAAATGGAAATAGGCATGCTTATTCAAAAACTGGAGCTTATATCGCCCATGCAGGTTTTAAAAAGAGGATACGTCTTGGTGTATAACGGCGATATGAAAAACATTGTTTCGTCTAAAAACATTGGCGAAGGCGATGAACTTAATTTAAGATTTTACGACGGCCATATTCCGGTTGTTGTTAAAAGAAGGAACGATATAAATGGCTAAGAAAAAATTAACATATGAACAGGCGTCGGAAAGGCTTGAGCAGATAGTAAGCCGTCTTGAAGATTCCGGAGTTACTTTAGAGGAATCCGTAAACCTGTATAAAGAGGGAATGGAAATGGCACTTTTGTGCAAAGAAAAGCTTGAGGCGGCTCAAAATGCCATTTATGAGCTTAAAAAGGATTTTGACGGTGATTTTTATTTAAAACCATTTAACAGGGAAGAAGCGGAGGAATAATAAATGTCTCTTAAATCTGAGCTTAACGAGAAAAAGCTTTTTATAGATAACGAAATTGACAGGTACCTTCCGGCGGAAACTGAGTATCCCGATATTATTTTTAAAGCTATGAGATATTCTGTGTTTGCCGGAGGAAAGAGGCTTAGACCAATTATGCTTTTGGCTGTGTGCCAAATGTTGGGCGGTGATATTAAAAAGGCCTCGCCTTTTGCCTGCGCAATAGAGATGATACACACATACTCACTTATACACGACGACCTTCCTGCTCTTGATAATGATAATTTCAGAAGAGGAAGGCTTACAAGCCACAAGGCATTTGGAGAAGACATAGCCATACTTGCCGGCGACGCTCTTTTAGGCCACGCTTTTGAGGTTATGTCAAAGGCCGTATGCGATTTTAAAGATATGAACTGTGCTTTAGCCATGTATGATATAGCTTATGGGGCCGGAGTTAACGGAATGCTTACGGGGCAGGTTGTGGACGTTATAAGCGACGGCAAAAAAATTGATAAAAACACGCTTGATTTTATACACGCCAATAAAACGGCGGCAATGATACAAGGAGCCTTTAAAGCGGGCGCTCATATAGCCGGAGCTGATGATAAAACCGTTAGAAGCCTTGATATGGCCGCCCTTAAAATAGGTGTGGCATTCCAAATACAAGACGATATACTTGATGTTACTGGCACGTTTGAGGAAATAGGAAAGCCTGTTTTCAGCGACGCGAAAAACAACAAAACAACATATGTTACGTTGCTGGGAATTGAAAAATCCAAGGAAAGAGTAAAGAATTTTTCCGAAGAGGCTATCGATATTTTAAAAACCTTTGGGGAAAAAGCCGATTTTCTTGTTGAACTTACGGAATATCTTATTGACAGGAAAAAATAAAAGCGAAATATACGTTTGAAAGACGGTGTTAGTTTTGGAAAGACTTCTTGGCAGAATAAACAAAGCCAATGATATAAAAAACATAGAAAAAAGTATGCTTCCCGTTCTTGCCAAGGAAATAAGGGATTTTATGCTTGAGAACATATCAAACACAGGCGGTCATCTTGCATCAAACCTTGGCATAGTTGAGCTTACAATGGCTTTGCATTACTGTTTTAATCCTGAAAAGGACAGAATTGTTTGGGATGTTGGACATCAGGCATATGTTCATAAAATACTTACGGGAAGGAAAGAACAGTTTAATACCCTTAGACAGCTTGATGGTTTAAGCGGTTTCCCAAAGCCCTGTGAAAGTGTGTGCGACGCCTTTGCAGCCGGACACAGTTCAACATCCATATCGGCGGCCCTTGGAATGGCCGTTGCCAGAGACCTTTCGGGCGGCGATGAAAAGGTGGTTGCCGTTATAGGCGACGGTTCCATAACAGGGGGACTTGCCTATGAGGGGCTTAACAACGCAGGAAGAAGTAACACAAACATAATAGTTATACTTAATGACAATCAAATGTCAATATCTACAAACGTAGGCGCTGTGTCGAAACATCTTAATGATTTAAGAACGGACAAGGCATATTTGAATGCCAAGGAAGGAGTTCATAAGTTCCTTGACAGAGTCCCTGTTGTGGGCAAAAAAATCGACAGGGCCATAGAGGTTGCCAAAGACGGGGTTAAATATATGTTTGTTGCCGGCATAATGTTTGAGGAGCTTGGTTTCAGATATATAGGCCCCGTTGACGGACATGACACCGACAGCCTTATAGATGTGCTTGAGAAAGTTAAAAGCTTAAGCGGCCCAATACTTATACATGTTAAAACGGTTAAGGGAAAGGGCTATAAATATGCCGAGAACCTGCCATGTCAATATCATGGAGTGGGATGTTTTGACTTAAAAACAGGTAAGCCAAAGGCTAAGGCCTTGGGCCCGTCATACTCGAAGGTTTTTGGCGATACCCTTGTTAAACTGGCTGAGAAAAATAAGAAGATAGTAGCTATATCGGCGGCCATGATTTCCGGAACAGGTCTTGACGGGTTCCAAATTAAATTTCCAAAAAGAATGTTTGATGTGGCCATAGCCGAGCAGCATGCTGTAACATTTGCGGCGGGGCTGGCAGCAAGGGGACTTACTCCGGTATTTGCCGTTTACTCAACATTTCTGCAAAGGGCCTATGACCAAATTGTTCATGACGTTTGCCTGCAAAATCTGCATGTTGTTTTTGCCATAGACAGGGCTGGTATTGTGGGGGCTGACGGTGAAACTCATCAGGGAATATTTGACATATCATTTTTGGCGCATATACCGAATTTAACGTTTATGGCTCCATCAAACGGCGAGGAGCTTAGGGTTATGCTTAAACTGGCCTGTGACATGAATTCTCCTGTGGCACTTAGGTATCCAAGGGACAGTGTGCCCGATTATATAGGGGAAAAGCCGAATATTGAAATTGGTAAATCCAACATTATAAATCATGGAGAAGACATAGCTATTATTTGTTGTGGGGCCATGATGGATAAATGCGAAAAACTTTATGAAGCCCTTAAAAATGATGGGTATAACCCAATGCTTGTGGACGCTAGATTTATAAAGCCCCTTGACATGGATATGTTAAAATATGTTTGTGAAAAATGCGGTTTTATATTTACTTGTGAGGATAACCTTAAGACAGGCGGCTTTGGAAGCATTGTTAAGGACTCTGCCATAACATTGGGATATAAAGGAGTTATTTATAACTTTGGCTTTGACGATAAATTTATAGAGCAGGGAACAAGGGAACAGCTTTTTAAGCGATATAGCCTTGATTTTGAGGGAATGTATGAAACTGTTTCTTATATACTGAAAGGAAATAATAATGGCTGATAAAGAAAGACTTGACTTGCTTATTGTTAACAAGGGCCTTGTTCAGTCAAGAGAAAGAGCAAAAGCTCTTATAATGGCTGGAGAGGTGTATGTTAATGGGGTTAAGGAGGATAAGGCTGGAACAAAGGTTGATGTTAAAAGCGACATAACACTTAAAAGCTCCGATATTAAGTATGTAAGCCGCGGGGGATTTAAGCTTGAAAAGGCCATAGACGAGTTTGGCATTAACCTTAAAGACAAAATATGCATGGATATAGGCGCTTCAACAGGCGGTTTTACCGACTGCATGCTTCAAAACGGAGCTGAAAAGGTATACTCAATAGATGTAGGCTATGGACAATTTGCCTGGAAGCTTAGAAACGACGAAAGAGTTGTGTGTCTTGAGAAAACAAATATAAGGTACATAACAAATGAGCAGGTTCCTGACAAGGCCGATTTTGCGTCTGTGGACGTTTCGTTTATATCTCTTACTAAAGTAATACCTCCGGCCCTTTCGGTTATGGCAGAGGACGCCTCTATGGTGTGCCTTATAAAGCCTCAGTTTGAGGCCGGCCGCGAGAAAGTTGGCAAAAAGGGAGTTGTGCGTGATTTAAGCGTTCACAGAGAGGTTATAGAAAAAATAATTGATTTTGCCTTTGATATTGGCCTTAACGTAATTAATATAAGCTTTTCGCCAATAAAGGGGCCGGAAGGAAACATTGAGTATCTTATATTGCTTGATAGAAAAAAGAAGGGCCTTTCGTCCGATGAGGCCTACGCTCTGGCCCAAAATATTGCTGAAAACTCGCATAATATGCTTTAAAGGCGCTTGAAGGAGGTGTTGTGTTTGAGGAAAATTGGCGTTGTAGCTAATCCGGCAAGAGATAAAAATTTTGCCCTTACAAAAGAGCTTGTGAGCTTTTTGCCTGAAAAAGGCGTTGTGCCATGCCTTAACTATAAAATGGCGGAGGAAATAGGCTTTAGAAAATATGCCGTAACAGACGAGGAGCTTTATGGTGGAACAGAGATGATAATAGTGCTTGGGGGCGACGGCACAATGCTTAGTGCCGGAATGAAGGCCATGAAGTACTCAACACTGCTTCTTGGCATAAATATGGGTCATTTGGGTTTTCTTACGGATGTTGACAAAAGTGAGATGTATTTATCTATAGACAAGGCTCTTTCAGGAGACTACAGGGTTGAAAAAAGAATGATGCTTGACGCCGTTATAAGGCAGGGTGAGGAAATGCGCCAGTATACGGCTCTTAACGAAGTTGCCGTGTATATGGGCGGAATGGTTGACGCAGCAGTTTATGTAAACAGCGAGTATATAGACAATTTTTTCGGCGACGGCATACTTGTGTCAACGCCAACAGGCTCAACAGCCTATAATTTGGCGGCCGGAGGGCCTATACTTAAGGCTGATTCCAATATGATTGCTATAACGCCTATATGTCCGCATATGCTGCACGCGAGAAGCATAGTTGTCGGTTCGTCTGATATTGTTGAAATAAATGTTAAAAGTTTTACGAATGATAGCCTTAAAGCTGTTATTGACGGAAAACAGGTATCAAATCTTGAAGAGGACGACTCAATAGTAATAAAAAAATCACAGTACTATACACATATCGTAAAAACTAATAAGCTTGGATTTTATGATGTGTTAAGAGTTAAAATGTTTGGTAAGGGAGGGCGCTGAGCTTATGAAAACAGCCCGACAAGCGAAAATACTTGATATTATAGAAAAAAACGAAGTAGAAACCCAAGAAGAACTGGCCATAATGCTTAAAAATGAGGGTTTTAACGTAACTCAGGCCACAATATCAAGGGATATACGTGAAATGAGACTTACTAAAATATCTACCGACAGCGGCAAACAAAAATACTCTGTTGTTAATAATAACGACGCCGAACTTTCCGAAAGACTTAAGAGGGTTTTTAGAGAGGCCGTTATTAAGCTGGATTATTCCCAAAATATGATAGTTATTAAAACCCTTAATGGCATGGGAATGGCGGTGGCAGTAGCCGTTGACAACATGCAGACAAGCGATATACTCGGCTCAATAGCCGGAGACGACACTGTATTTTGCGTGGCTAAAACCCATAATCAGGCTATTGATTTTATACAAATGCTTAATCGCATAATAGACGGTGAAATTTAGGTTGCTTCCGGAGGATTTCGCATGCTTGAAGAAATTAATATAAAAAATGCCGCTCTTATAGAAAACGCTCATATTGAGTTTAGCGGTGGCCTTAATATTCTTTCCGGCGAGACTGGTGCAGGAAAAAGCATGATTATAGGCTCTTTAGCCTTTGTGCTTGGTCAAAGAAGTACAAGGGATTTTATACGCGAAGGAGAAAAAAAGGCTGTTGTAGAGGCTGTGTTCTCTCATCTTTCCCAAAAGGCTTTAGATACGGCTGTTGACATGGGTATAGACTGTGACGAGGGCGTTATTATTCTTCAAAGAACAATAAACAGCGACGGAAAAACAAACGGCAGAATTAATGGAACACCAGTTACGGCCTCAATGTTAAGGCGATTAGCCGAAAGTCTTGTGGACATATATAGCCAGCATGAACACCAGTCGCTCCTTAACACATCAAATCATATAGATATACTTGACAGCTTTTGTGAAAATAGCATTAACGGTTTTAAAGAGCAGCTTTTGGAATATATACGGGAATATAAAGATATTTTAAAAAAGCTTGAGGCCGTAAGTGGGGATGAGTTTGAAAGACAGAGAAAAATAGATTTTCTTGAATATAAAATAGAAGAAATAGAGAATGCCGGCCTTAAATCCGGTGAGGAAGAAGAGCTTAATCAAAGAAAAAAGACTCTCATGTTTTCTGAAAAGCTGGTTAAATACTCGAAACAGTGTCTTGAACTTTTGTATTACGGCGGCGATGAGGGAGTTTCAGCCTGTGATAAGGCTGGAGAGGCTTTAAGGCTTTGTTCCATAATGGAACAAAGTGACGATTCTGTTGAGGAGATTCGTTCAACACTTGAGTCGGCTTTTGAACAACTTAAGGAAGCCGTAAGTGAAATGAAGGTTTATGCCGAAAACTTGGATGAGGGCCCCGATGAGATTAATAATATTGAGAGCAGGCTTGATATTATATATAATTTAAAAAGAAAATATGGCTCAACGATTGAGGAGATAATTGAAGCGGGAGAAAGGGCCAAAAGCGAGTTGGAGTTTATAAATAACAGCTCCAAAATACGTGATGAGCTTAATTATAAACGGAAAGAAGTACTTAAAAATATAAGTAAAATATGTTCAAAAATTACGCGTATTAGAGAGGAGACCGCTTTAACGCTTCAAAAAAACATTACAGACGAACTGAGGTCTCTTGAGATGAAAAACGCTGTGTTTAAAATTTGTGTAAAGCAAAAAGACGGCTTTGGCCCAAAAGGGCAAGACGATGTTGAGTTTATGATTTCAACAAATGCTGGGGAGGGTCTTAAACCATTGGCCAAAACAGCCTCTGGAGGAGAAATGTCAAGGGTAATGCTTGGCCTTAAGGCTGTTACAGCTGCAAAAGAAAGCATAGGCGCATATGTTTTTGATGAGATTGACACAGGTATAAGCGGAAAAACTGCCGGAAAGGTTGCCGAGAAAATGGCTCTTATATCTAAAAATCAGCAAATTATATGTATAACTCACCTGCCGCAGATAGCCTCTATGGCTGACAGACATTTTCTTATAGAAAAATCTGTTTACAACGACAAAACATCAACATCGGTAAAACGTCTTGATTATAATGAGCGCGTTTTTGAAACAGCCCGACTTATGAGCGGTGAGGAAACTAAATCAGCCGTAAAAGCCGCTAAAGATATGGTTGATATTTATGATAAAAGAAAAAAAGAACTAAGAAAATAATTATAAAACAAAAATCCCCTGCGATTAAGCAATGGGGATTTTTATTTTATGAAGCTGTGTGTTAAATTAGCGTTTAAAATAATCATTTTTCTGATGATTTTGATTTATATGGCACTGTTTCCTGAGCTACTTTAAGGCTTTGTTTTGAGCTTGAAACCGACTTAATCTGCCTGTCAAGCATCCAACGCATAAAATCGTCAAGCATTTCTCTTTTGTCGTCATCGAGCATTGTGTATATATTTTTGAATTCGTTAAACTGTTCGGGATAATCCCTCTCAACGTAAGGATTTCTTATATCATTTACGCAAAGGAGATAATCCATTGAAACATCAAAGAATTCGGCAATTTTTTTTAAGTCGGTAATTGAAGGCTCGTTTCTTCCCGACTCATAGTTTGAAATAGCGGTGTAACCATAGTTAAGTATGCTGCCCAAAGCGCTTTGGGTAAGCTTTCTTTCTTTCCTAAGAGATTTAAGACGCTCTTTGAATTCCAAAATTACCACCTCTTGATTTATTTTAATTTCAGACTGTAATATAATAACATTTTACTAAAGAATTTGTCAAAAAACAATGGCATTGCGGTTATTATATATTTAATTATGTAGAATTTGAATACTATATCATATAATAAAAATGCGAATTCACAAAATAAAAAGAAAATTACCGTATTAACACAGCCAATTATTTTGTTGAACAAAATATTTTAATATATTATAATAGTCTAAACTTTATTATATATATTAACATAAATTTATTATATTATGTATAAAAATTTTTAAAACAATATTAATTTCTTAAAATATAAACCGAAAGAGGTATTACTATGGCTAAAGAAAAAGTTGTAATAGGGCTTTCAGGAGGAGTGGACTCGGCCACAGCCGCATATCTTCTTAAAAAAGACGGCTATGAGGTTATAGGCGTTACAATTATAAATTGGGACGGCGGAGCCGAAGCCTGCTCAGATGCCGCGGGCATAGCCGAAAAGCTGGGAATAAGCCACTATATACTTGATTTTAGAAAAGAGTTTAAAAATAAGGTTGAGGACATGTTTGTTAGGGAGTATCTTATGGGAAGAACACCTAACCCATGTGTTATGTGCAACAGGGATGTTAAATGGGGCGCCGTTATGGCGGCTAAAAATGATATAGGCGCCGATTATGTGGCGACAGGGCATTATGCTAATATACTGAAATATCCAAAAACAGGAAGGCTGGCCGTAGTTGTATCCGATGACGAGAAAAAGGACCAGACCTATGTTTTAAGCATGCTTACACAGGAGCAGCTTAAATGTACGCTGTTTCCAATGGGAAAGTATACAAAGGAAGAAACAAGAAAGATAGCGGCGGAGGCAGGAATATCTGTTGCCGAAAAGCCCGACAGTCAGGAAATATGTTTTATACCAGACAAGGACTATGTTTCTTTTATAGAAAACTATACCGGAGAGAAAGCTAAAGAGGGAAATTACGTTGATTTTGAGGGAAATGTTATAGGGCGCCACAAAGGGATAATAAACTATACAATAGG
>CAJFUS010000016.1 GCA_904420235.1 Candidatus Neoanaerotignum tabaqchaliae | reverse complement strand
CCGGCGTTAACAATGGCCTGCTTTTTAAGAACGTCAAAAAAATATTCCTCCGGTATGCTTATGTCCGTAAAAACCTCTATGTCCGGCTTCCACTTAATTGACGTGCCCGTATACTTAACTTGGCTCGGCTCCTTTTTAAGGCCGCCTATGTTCTCGCCCTTTTCAAAATGCAGGGAATATTTAAAGCCGTCCCTGTATATAACGGCGTCCATATATTCCGAGGAATACTGGGTGGCGCAGGTTCCAAGGCCGTTAAGGCCAAGGCTGAACTCATAGTTTTCGCCGCTGTTGTTTTTGTATTTTCCTCCGGCGTAAAGCTCGCAGAAAACCAGCTCCCAGTTAAAGCGGCCCTCGTTTTTGTTAAAGTCAACGGGAATTCCGCGGCCGTAGTCCTTAACCTCTATGGAGCCGTCTTTAAAAAGAGTTATTTCTATTTTGTTTCCAAAGCCTTCCCTGGCCTCGTCTATGGAGTTTGACAGTATCTCAAAAAATGAGTGCTCACAGCCCTCTATGCCGTCGGAGCCGAATATAACTCCCGGCCTAAGGCGCACCCTGTCGGCTCCCTTAAGGGAGGTTATGCTTTCGTTGTTGTAAGAATTTTCTGTTGTTTTTCTTGGCATTTTAAATACGCACCTTGTCTTTATAAATATCTTTGATAATTACATTATTATACAATAACTTAAAATCGGTGGCTTTGTCAAGGGGTATAGGAACATATGTGCGTTTTTGGCGTATGTACTTTTTTGATTTTTGTGGTATACTTTAAACAGCCGATGGCGGACCGATTGGAAAAATCTTTATGCTTTCGGCCGATTTAGCAGGAATTAAAAAATACCGCCGCTTGCCGGAAACGGCATGGCAAATTTGCGGATAGTGTTGTTCAACAAAACAGTTCCGCCAAGCGGAGGGCCGACAAAATCAAGGATTTTCGATTGATTTTGCAGGAATTAAAAATACCGCCGGCTGCCGGAAACAAAATGGCAAATTTGCTGATAAAGTTGCTTAACAAAACTGTTCCGCCCAAGCGGAGGGCTGACAAAATCAAGGATTTTCGATTGATTTTGCGGGAGTTGAAAAATACCGCCGGCTGCCGGAAACAAAATGGCAAATTTGCGGATAGTGTTGTTCAACAAAACAGTTCCGCCTAATCGGAGGGCCGACAAAATCAAGGATTTTCGATTGATTTTGCAGGAATTAAAAAATACCGCCGGCTGCCGGAAACAAAATGGCAAATTTGCTGATAAAGTTGCTTAACAAAACTGTTCCGCCTAAGCGGAAGTTTGATAAAATTAAAGGGTTCCAAACTGATTTTGCGAAGCCGCAAGGGCCGACTGTTATAATGCTGTTTGAAAGTGAAATTCATCGGCAGACTTAATGTTCCGCCGATTTTTGGCAGCTTTGAATTCCTATTTATTGCCAACACGCCGCAGCAAACATAGGGACCGTATTTAGCCGAGATATTTTTTTCAGCGGAATCTGCCAAGCCCTTTGCAAATCAGCGATATTTAAGTTTTACGCTGGAAATGTTTTTATAAAGGCCGCCATTTTGGGGCCTCTCAATTCTGATGAATTTCTAAGGAGATTATAATGGGAAAAATACTTGTTATAGCCGAAAAGCCTTCGGTGGCGGCGGATATAGGCCGTGTTTTGGGCTGCCGCCAAAAGGGAGAAGGCTTTATTGAGTCGGAAAAATATATTGTGTCTTGGGCCGTCGGTCATTTGGTAACCCTGTGGGACCCTGAGGACTATAACCCTTCCCTTAAAAAGTGGTCGGCCGATACACTGCCCATAATGCCAAAGGATATGGGTCTTAAGGCAATTAAGGGCACGTCAAAACAGCTTTCAGTGCTTAAAAAGCTTATGAACGCCAAAACCACCGACTATATAATATGCGCCACCGACAGCGGACGGGAAGGGGAGCTTATATTCAGATATATATACACATTTGTTAAGTGCAAAAAGCCCTTTAAACGCCTTTGGATAAGCAGCATGACCGATGAGGCCATAAAGGACGGCATGGCTTCTTTAAAAGACGGCCGCCAATACGACAATCTTTTCTTTTCGGCCCAGTGCCGTTCTCAGGCCGACTGGCTTGTGGGCATAAACGCCTCTCGGGCCTACACTGTAAAGTACGGTGCCCTTCTTTCAATAGGACGAGTGCAGACGCCAACCCTTAACATGATAGTTAAACGGCAAAATGAGATAGAAAATTTCGTAAGTCAGGATTATTACGAAGTGGCGGCTGACTACGGCAATTTTAAGGGTCTGTGGTTTAAGGAAAAATACTCTGACACAAAAATAGACGACATAAAAACGGCTTGGGAAATTAAAAATAAGGTTCAGGGCCAAAAAGGACTTATATCAGATGTTAAAAGAGAGGAAAAAAAGGAAAACCACCCACTTTTGTACGACCTTACGGAGCTTCAGCGCACGGCCAACAGATATTTCGGCTTTTCCGCCAAAAAGACCCTTGACATAGCCCAAAGCCTTTACGAAAAACGCAAACTTATAACATATCCAAGAACCGACAGCCGATATTTAAGCGAGGATATGCGGTCCAAAGCCGCCTCCACATTGGGCCGACTTAAGGCTGCTGGGGAATACGGCCCTCTTGTTGAAAAACTTGACCTAAACAATCTTAATTTTACAAAAAGAATTATAGACAACAGCCGCGTTACCGACCACCACGCCATAATACCAACCGACAAGGCCGTAAAGCTTTCGGGCCTTTCAGAGGACGAGCTTAAGATTTACGGCCTTATAGCAAGGCGGTTTATATGCGTTTTTTACCCGCCCTATAAATACGCCGAAACAACTGCCGTTGTGGTTTGCAAAGGCGAGAGCTTTGTTTCAAAGGGGAAAAAGGTTATATCCCTTGGCTGGAAGGAGGCGGAGCTTCTGCGGGAGAAAAATGACAAGGCCGCGCCTCCTTTGCCGCCGGACATTAAAAAGGGCGATTATGTGAATGTGTTGAAATGCGAGGTTGTTAAAAAGGCCACCCAGCCGCCGAAACAGTATACTGAGGCCACACTCCTTTCGGCAATGGAAAACGCCGGCAGAGAGCTGGACGACGAGGACCTTAAGGAGACAATGAAGGATTCCGGCATAGGCACTCCGGCCACCAGGGCCGCCATAATAGAGCGGCTTTTGCAGGTGGGATACATAAGCCGCAAAGGAAAAAGCCTTGCCCCTTCCCAAAAGGGAATTAATTTGTGCGCCGCCGTGCCCGAGGAGCTTAAATCGGCGGCCACAACTGGGCGCTGGGAAAGGGGACTTAACCTTATAGCCGGAGGAAAAATGGAAAAGGAGAAGTTTATGGCCAGCATAGGGCGGTTTGTGGTTTTTATAGTTAACAGCGCGGCCCAAAGCGGAAATGAAGTGGAGTTTGAAAAGGAGGAGCCGGCAAAAAAAAGACGCTCCCGCCTTGGAATATGTCCCCTTTGCGGAAAGGGCGGAATTTATGAAAACAGCAAAGCTTTTTACTGCAATAACTATAAAACCGGCTGTAATTTTACCGTTTGGAAGGACGCCCTTAACAGATACGGCGCCATTATGGACAGCGCCAAAATGCGGAAGCTTTTAAAAGACGGAATTGTTAAAAATGTTAAAATAACTATGCCCCAAACAGGGGAGCAGGGCAAAGGAAACCTTATTTTAAACAAAAACCGCAGCTTTATGCTGGAAATAGCGGGATTTGAGCGGGACGAAAAAGCAAAGCCGCGAAAGGCCAAAGACAGCGCCGTAAACCAAGGTGAAGTTAAATAAACAGATTAAACAGGCAGTTTAAGCCGCCTGCAAAATATGGAGGCTTACGGGCGGTATATCGGCGGAACACTTTTAACTGGCAAAATTTGATATGACGGCATAATAAAATAAGAACAGGCCGATTAAGCGCGCTGACGATTTTAAAAGCGGTTTCCGATGTATAAAACGATGCTTATATTAATTAATTAATTAAATTTTTCATTTTTTTATTGATGTTTTTTAATTTATGCAATATACTTGCCTATACAATAGTTTTATTAACTCTTTGATTATTCTTTATTGGAGAGGTGACACATTATGCAAAGCGTTAAATTAAGCAAACACGAGATTTTGCGTATTTTATTGGGCGTTGTAGGAGTTTTTATTTACGCCTTCGGCATGAACTTTTTTATAGTTCCCTTGGGCCTTTACAGCGGCGGATTTATGGGAATATGCCAGCTTATAAGAACTTTTCTTGTGTCGGTGCTTAAGCTTGATTTAGGCTCCTTCGACATAGCCGGTATACTCTATTACATTTTAAACGCGCCCCTTATATATATGGCCTACCGCATGATGCCAAAAATATTTGTTGGCAAGCTTATTGTTATAGCCACAGCCATGACATTGTCCCTTTCGGTTATAGCCATACCCAAAGAGCCTCTTATTGACGAAACCCTTACAAACTGCCTTATAGGCGCCATAATAAGCGGCTTCGGCATGGGAACATATTTAAGAAGCGGCTGCTCCAGCGGCGGAACCGAGATTATAGGCATATATTTTATAAGAAAAAAGCCCAACGCCAGCATAGGACAGGTTAATTTGTGCGTAAACGCCGTTATATACTCCATATGCCTTATATTTTTCAATGTTCAAACGGTTGTTTACTCGGTTATATACTCAGTTGTAAGCTCCCTTGTTATGGACAAAATACACACGCAGAACATAGCCGTTGAGGCCATAATTATATCAAAGGTTAACAACGACGTTATAGAGGACCAAATTATGGAAAAGCTGCAAAGGGGAATTACCTATTGGGACGGATACGGCGGATACACCGGCGATAAGTCTAAAATTATGTATACAATAGTTTCAAAATATGAGGTTCCAACTTTAAGACGTATTGTTCACGAGGCGAACCCTCAGGCCTTTGTGGTTTTTAAAGAGGGTCTTGCCGTAAACGGTAATTTTGTTAAAAGAATTGAGTAAGTCTGTTTTTGAGCGTTTTATATTGTGTTTAAAGCTGACAAATTTGGCTTAACAAAAACGGGAATTTCAGCCCTGTATAAACTTAAATGTTAAAAAAGGGCTTGCCGTTTGCTGAACTTAAACGGCGGCCCTTGAAATTTTATATTGCCGGTTCAAAGTTGGCTGAAAAGCCAGATTTCCGCAGGTAGACGGCGTAAAGCTCTGAAAATGGAGTGTTCTAATGGGCTAAGTAAAAAGATTAAAATGCCGAAACTTTGCCGAAAGCTTTTTGCCTGACGCGGCATAGTATTGAGTTTTCGTTTGCGCGGAAAAAACAATGGAATGGTTTGAGTGAAGGGCTTTTGGGTCATAAGCCTTTTATGACAAAACAGGCAAAATTAAGTATAATTAGGCAAAGTGCAAATTAATGTTTTGCGGAACTATTATATTTTGCGGCAGGCTACACGCGGCTATGCAAAACAATTTTGTGGAAAATATTTTATTTATTTGATATAATAATGAAATTAAACTTTGAAGAAAGGGGATTTTTTAATGCCAATTAAACTTCCGGACCATCTTCCGGCTAAAGAAGTGCTCTCTAACGAGGGAATATTTGTTATGGGCGAAGACCGCGCCTTTCATCAGGATATAAGGCCCCTTAAAGTGGCCATATTAAACCTTATGCCTCTTAAAGAGGTTACGGAGGTTCAGCTTTTAAGACTTCTTGGAAACTCGCCCCTTCAGGTGGAAATAACGCTGCTTTTTCCAAAAAGCCATAACGCCCACAACACTCCGGCGGAGCATTTAAAAAGCTTCTACCACACATTTGACGAAATTAAGGACCAAAAATTTGACGGCCTTATAATAACCGGAGCTCCCATAGAGCTTTTTGACTTTGAGGAAGTGGATTTTTGGCAGGAGCTTACGGAAATTATGGAGTGGTCCAAAACCAACGTAACAAGCACCATGCACATATGCTGGGGCGCTCAGGCGGGACTTTACTATCACTACGGCGTGCCTAAAATTATACTTGACAAAAAGGTTTTCGGCGTTTTCCCTCACTACATAAATCCGTATCCGGATAAGCTTTTAAGAGGATTTGACGATATATTTTATGTTCCACACTCAAGGCGTACGGAAGTGCGCAGAGAGGACATAATAAAAACCGGAAAGGTTGTTATACTTTCGGAATCCGACGAGTCGGGGGTATATATAGCCTCAGCCAAGCACGGCAGGCAGATTTTTGTTATGGGCCACTCGGAATATGACGCTATGACACTTAAAACAGAGTATATGCGGGATTTGGAGAAGGGCCTTAACCCAGATGTGCCAAAGCACTATTTTAAAGACGACGACCCAAACAATATCCCTCTTGTAAGGTGGAGGTCCCACTCAAACATACTTTTCACCAACTGGCTTAACTATTACGTTTATCAGGAAACTCCTTACGACATCAGCAAAATTTAAAAAATCCCGTTATTTTTGGGGGAAGATTAAAAAAATCCTGTTCATTTATAATTTGAACAGGATTTTTGTATTATAGGCGAGGCTCATTTGCCGTTTAAGCTTCGGGTAAGGCCGCCTTCAATAAAAAACTGAATTTTTAAAGGGCTTTTAAAGGGTTCTTTATTGTAAGCTTTTGAATGGAGCAGGAATACTCGATATTAAAAACAGGATTGTCGGAGCTTTTTATTTTAGCGTATCCATGACCGTTAAAATTGTCGGAATATATTCCGTATCCCAGTTTGTTTGGATACGCCAGCACTTGGCAGACTATTTTATTTCCTTTTGTGAATATAATGTGCATCATTCCCTCACTTGGGGTTTCTTTTATGTATCGGCTTTTAAAGCCTATGGCCTTTTCTATTTCGCTTTTTGGCGTGTATGGGTCAAAAAAATACAGGCAGTCCCACACGAAGGGCACAACGGCGTTAACGGCGGCCTCGTCGGAATTTACGGCAATGGCCGAGCTTTTAAGCCTTATACTGTTTATAATAAGCGTTGGGTTTAAAAGATATAAAACAGCGGAAAAAATAAGGGCGGCGCAAATGAAGGGCGCCGTTTTTCTAATTTTCATAAACAACACCGTCCTTTAACGCAATTATACCATATTTCATTAAAAAATAAGCTTAAGAGATTTTTAAGGTTTTATGAAACATTATTAATTTTTATATCTTAATCAGTTAAAATATAAAAGTTAAAACGTCGAAATCTATATATAAAATTAAAAGCGCCGAAAAATAGCGTCAAACAATTACGTCTGTTTGGGCGAAAAATAAACGCCATAAGTTTTTGGTTTGTTCCGAAAATTACTGTCTTAAAATCCGCTTTTTATTTGGCTGTATTTTTTACGGATTTGCGCTTTGTGTATAACAAATGGAGTATTAAGTTTCCAGGAGGCAATGGATTTATTGACAATATTTTCACTGAATGTTATACTCCAAATGTGTTTTAACTTTTTTATCGCGTTTAAGGTGGTGTTTGTTTTTGACGGTTGAGGAAAAATTTTTGGATTTTGCCAAAGCACATAATCTTCCATTTAGAGAAAGTGACGCCGATGGACAAAAGGTTTTCAGCTTTGTTATAAGCGGAACCAACGGAAAGTACGCGGGACACGCTCTTTGTTTGGAAAATGAAAGACTTTTTGTGTTTTTCATTGATTTCGGCCTTCATGTGCGGAAAGAAAATCTGCCGGAAGCGGCCCAAAGGCTTATGGATATTAACTATAACCTTAAAATGGGAAATTTCCAAATGGATTCGCAAAACGGACTTGTAATTGTAAGAACATGCCAAGGCGTTTACGGAACGGAAGAAGAACAGATTGGCGTTATTGAAAGGTCTGTGCTTACGGCGGGAATGATTGCGGATAAATATAAAGACCAGCTTTTGAGAGAATTTTCTTAAAAAAATCCGGATACGGTTTTGGCCGTCTCCGGATTTTTTTATAAGACTGAAGCAATATTTGGCTGGAATTTTTCACCAAAGAACAAAATCAAATACCGCTGTTAAATTGCTCATAAAAAACAAACTATCCAAGCCTTTACAGGTTGTAAAGCTCACTTATTTTTATGGCTACAGCAAACTGAAGCTTTCCCTCCAATGTTGAGGGGTTTATTTTTGTTATTTCTTTTATCTTTTTTAAATGATTGTTTACGGTGTTTCTGTGAACATAAAATTTTTCGGCCAAGGCTTGGGCGTTGCCGTCAAACTGAATATAGCTTTTTATATAACACACAAGGTTTGTGTCGTTTTCGGCGTCATATCTTGCGAGGGCGCCTATGGAGGAGTTGAACATTTCTCTCAATATCTGCATGTCAGATACCTCGGATAGAATTTTATATATGCCCATATCGTCATAGTAAAGGGAGTATAAGTTATTTTTAATGGCAACATTAAAAAATGGCAAAACCCGCTTGAAATTTGTTGAAAGGCTGTAAATATTTCCGCCTAAGTGTCCTACACAGATATATACCTTATGTTCAATATATTTAAGCAGAAGGTTTTCTTTAATAGTGTTTATAAGCCGTCCTATGGCTTTTTTGTCCATATCAGAAAGTATAATGGTTATAATTCTGTTGTATATAAAAGATATGTGCTTAGCGTCTGCGCTTTGGGCCGCGCTGTCGCAGCACTGCTTTGCCTTTTTTAAAAACAACTCTGGTTCTTTTTCGGCCGCGTTCTCAAATTTTAAAATTACAGGGCAGTAGGTACTGTTTTCGGAAAATCCGTAAAATGACAGCTTGTTTATTTGGCTTTGAATATCGCCGGTGTTAAAAACTATACTTTGTATAATTTCTGAAAGACTGAGGTTTTCGTTCTCGTCGGAATACAATATCCGCGATATGTCTTTTATAACGTCACTCATAAAAATATCCGGAGGCATAATATAGAGTGGAAGGGCGGCTTTGTCGCAATATTCTTTAATGCTGTCGGGCATGGTTTTTATATATCTGGTGTTTACAACAACAGCGCTTGTCATGGCTTCATGAAGGCCATGAACAATGGCAAGTACAGCTTCCTCAGTGTAATTATTCATAAAAGATGTAAGTATTATTTGATTGTGGTTTTTGAATTTCCTGCTGCTGAAATCCTCAACGGTAGAAACCCAACTTACGTTTGTATTGTCTATGCCGTTTTTTCCGGCTATAAGTTTTAGACGGTAGTAGGGTGAAAGATTATTCATTATATTCTTTATGCTGATGGTCAATGTAATCACCTCTAAAACGGAATTATATATTATTTATTTATACTAAAATATTATATCATGTAATTTTTGATATTTAAATTAGATGAATAGATTTAGTTTTAAATTCAATATTATGTGCATATGAACAAAAAAACAGTGTCAAGTGGCGATTTAAAAAGTAAAAGTTAAATGATATTATTATAACCAAGATGACTGAACAATGGTTCAATATTTACAAGGATTTAAGTAAACGCGTTTATTTATATATCAAATCCGCACCGAATTTTGATAATGCATTGCCTAAGTTTTATGTGTATTAAATTTAAAGGAGGTTAAATATGATTAAGTCGTCACTTGGTTTTTTCGCTTTTATGTTTATTATGATGGCCATAGTTTTTGTTGTCTGCGACAGAGTTGGAAAAACAAAGAAGGGTGCCAAGGTAATGGATATACTTCCGCCTATTGTGTGGATATTCTTGCTTATGTCTTTGGCAGCTACATTTGGAATTTTTGACCTTAACGCAGAGGGAGTAATAGCGGCTCAAAATTTCCAATATTCAACATTCCTTCCTCTTATGCTTGTAATGTTTATGCTTACTTGTGACGTTAAAAAAATAATACACCTTGGGCCAAGAATGATAGGAGCATTCCTTATAGCATCGCTTTGTATAATGATTGGTTTTACAGTTGCTTTTATTATATGCAAGGGATTCCTTCCGGAAAATGCATGGGCCATAATAGCGTCAGTAACGGGCTCGTTTATAGGTGAAACGGTTAACATGGTTGCCGTTGCCGGAGTGTTTGGCGTAGAGGGCGTTGATTATGCGTATGCCGTTATGATGGTAACGTACGGCTTTACTATTTTCCTTACTGTTATAATGATACTTCTTAAAAGAAAAGAAAAATGGAATAAATTTATGAACGCCAGTACGGACGGTCTTGACGAAATAGCCAAACGTATTGAGTCCGAAGCCGACCCTAACGCCAACACATGCGTTATGCTGGACTATATGGTGCTTTTTGCTATATGCCTTGGAGCTACATGGCTTATAAACACGATTGTGGACAACATGCCTACACTGTCATTTATTAACGGAACAGGCTTAAGGGTTGTATTCTCGTCAATAATAGGCGTTATATTAAGCCTTACAAGGGTTAGAAAGTTAAGAGGAGCAACTCAGGTTGCCAATGTGTTCCTTTACTTAAGCCTTTGTGTAACCGCGTCATATTCTGACCTTAAGCAATGTACCCAGGCACCGGGCTTCTTAGTTCTTGTAACAATAATGCTTGTTGTTATGTTCCTTCTTTGGGTTCTTTTCTCTAAATTATTTAAGTATGACCTTTTTACGGCCGAGGTATCAATAACGGCAAATATAGGCGGCACGTCTTCAGCCCCTCTTATAGCCGCGGCTCATAATCCAAACTGGATTTCTTTTGGCATACTTCTTGGATTTTTTGGTGACATAGTTGGAACGTGGCTGGCCATAGGATTTGGACATTTTCTGCATTTCCTGTCATAAGCGCATTAAACTTCAATTATTTCAGGAATTTAAAAATTACATATATCCTGAATTAGCAATAAATTTTTATTGATATTTTGAAAGGAGAGAAAGTAAATGAAGTTCATGCACACAAGATTACCGGATTTTTATACAAAAATTGAGGCAGCGGCTAAAAAACGCAATCCCGAAACAGGTTTTTCAGTAAGCGGCCTTGAAAATGTAAAAACAGCCAAGCTTGCTTCATTAAGAGTGGGGCGTGTTGAAGACGAAATAAGCGAGATAACGGAAGACGACGATATTAAAAAAGTAGAGGTAGTTCTTACAACTGACAACCCCGAAACACTTTATACAGTTGTTATTAAAGGCATTCAGGAAGACGGAACCTGCAAGAAGGTTATACTTGAAAACATGATGCTTTCGGCTCCTACAGTTGAAACACATCTTTTTGGTGTTAAAGAAGTTATAGACCGCCGTACTAATATTAAAAAATAAAAGGGGGACAATACCGTGAAACTTAAATATCGTATTATTCCAAAGGGAGCCGCAGACGGCACTGTGCCGCTTAACTGGGCGTTTATAGATAAAAAAGACATACTTGAAGCCGGACTTACAGACCTTGAGGCCTGCAAGGTTATTGGAAAGGACCTTGGAGAGGACTGCGCAGCCGTAAACGTTATGGATATGGACGCCATAACCGTAACAAGCGACGGAATAATAGCCAACGGCGCCGTTGTAGGCGTTGCCTCTGTTGACCATGGAATGATTAACCCTTCCTATGGCTATCTTAACATAAGCGAGATACCTTATTCAGACCAGATGATTCAGGAAGAGCCGCACATGAGGCTTTGGCTTACAGACTTTTATAAAGGCAAAAAGCTTTTCAGAGGTCCAAGCAGAGCCGACAGAGGCAACAGGTCGCCAAACAACGAGAACATGACAATGAGCGGACGTATTGCCAACAACAACTGTGGTTCAGAGGTTATGAACATGGTTGAGATGACAGAGATACTTGCTCCGTTCTTCGGACAGTATGAGATTATGACAGGCGGCGAGGTAATTATAGGATTAGCCGGACCTGTTGTTTCAGTAGGCATAGGAATGGTAGTCAGTGAAAGACACGGAAGAGTTTTCGGCGGCGATAACCTTGGTTCATACCGCGCCGGAATGACAGCCCATAACTCGGGAATATACGCCAAAACCGTTAAACAGGACTATCCGGCAATAGCAGCGCCGAAGAACGTTCTTGCCGAGTATACATTAAGAGCCCTTGACATCGGCCTTATACCAGGACGCCATATAGGCAGTTCACCGGCTGTTCTTTGCCTTGCAAAAGCATACGGCAAGGAAATAGACTGCGACAATATAGCCTCAAGGGCTTGGATTGAACTTGAAAGTGTTGGAATAACAAGAGAATTCCTTGAATCCCCGTCAAAAGTTATGACAAGGGAAGAGGTTATAGCCAACGCCGACAAAATAATACCGGGCATGGAAGACGCTAAAAAGTATGCCGTTGCCGATATATGTGAAATAAGGTATGCTGAGGTTTAAAAAGTTCATTATATAAAGATTATTATTACCCTCTTTAATTATGTTCCTCTTAAAAATCAGGCTCTTAGGTTTCAAGAGCCTGATTTTCCAAAATGGATATTTTATAAAGGAGATGATATAATGACAGACAAGGAAAAGGTTGTTGATTATATAGAAAAAAACCGTGACGAGCTTATAAAAATAGCTTCGGGCCTTATAAGCATACCATCTGTTTCAGGAAGGGAAGATTCCAACGAGCAGTATGAAAAAGAGGCAGACTATCTTATAAGCGAGTTTGCCAAGTTTGGAGTTGCCGCTCAAAAATACGCCAACGCACCGGGCGGGTTTAACGTTGTTGCCGAGTATAACTGCGACAAAAATGGAAAAACAATAGCCATGGGCGGCCATTACGACGTAGTGTCGGCCGACGAAAGTACATGGGAAACAGAAGGCGGATTTGTTCCAACGGTGAAGGACGGAAAACTTATAGGCAGAGGCTCGGCAGACATGAAAGGCGGACTTGCCAGCTGCTTTATGGCTCTTAAGGCTCTTAAAGAATGCGGAATTAAGCTTAATGGCGGAATTCAGTTTGTGGCCACTGTTGACGAGGAGATTGGAAGCCCTTACGGAATGGATTTTCTTGTTAATTCGGGAAAAATAAAGCCGGACTTTTTTATTAACGCCGAGCAGACGGAAATGAAAATTATTATAGCATATAAAGGCTGCGCATGGATGGAAGTTAAAGTTAAAGGTGTTACAGCTCACGGCAGCAAGCCTGAGCTTGGAGTTAACGCTGTTGTTAACGCCGCCAAAATTATAGCCAAAATAGATGAAAAGGGCGTTGATTTTGTTCATGACGACCTGCTTGGAGACGGCTCATTAAGTGTTGGCGTAATTAACGGAGGCACGGCCATAAATGTAGTGCCCGACGAATGCGTTTTCAGAATTGACGGAAGGCTTGTGCCGGGACAAACCTATGACGGCGTGATAGGCTTTATAAGGGATATAATTAACGACTTTAAAAAAGATGACCCTACATTTGACGCTGAGGTTGACTTCTGTGCCCGCACATCAAACGCAGTACGTTTTTCAGAAGACAGCGACCTTGTTAGGGCTTTAAGGAACAGCTCGGAGTTTGTTAACGGCAAACCGTCGGATTTTGGAGGCTTTATAGCCGCCGGAGACAACTACTTTTTCCACAAAATGGGAATACCGTCCCTTATGTACGGCCCAGGAACACTTGACTGCATACATAAAGCCAACGAATGGGTGTCTGTTGATGAGCTTGTTGAGGCCGCCAAGGTATACGCTCTTACGGCAATGGAACTTTGCTGACAATTATTTAAGCCTTTATAAAAGCTTTTGGAGGTGTATATATGTCTGGAATTACACATTTGGTTGACATAATGAAGATACCGCGTTTTGTTAGGGTTAAGCAGTATTTTCCGCACAACGAGCTTTCGGAAGATGAAATAAAATCCGTTATAGCCCAAAATTTCTCTAAACCGGAGTTTAAGGATAAAATTAAGCCGGGCCAAAGAATATGCATAACAAGCGGAAGCCGCGGCGTGTCTAACATAGTGGTTATAACAAGAGAAATAGTAAATCAGGTTAAGGCCCTTGGAGCGGAGCCGTTTATTATTCCGGCCATGGGCAGCCACGGCGGAGCTACCGCCGAAGGTCAAAAGGGAATTTTGGAAGGCTATGGAATTACGGAAGAAACCATGGGCTGCCCCATAATATCGTCCATGGAAACAGTAAAAATAGGTCATGCCAAAGAGATTGACGTGGACGTTCAAATTGACAAAAGCGCCTACGAGGCCGACGGAATTATAGTTGTTAACAGAATAAAGGCCCATACGGGATTTAAGGGAAAATATGAAAGCGGACTTATGAAAATGATGACAGTTGGCCTTGGAAAACAAGCTGGAGCCTATGTGGCCCACTCCGCCGGCGACGACGCCATGCCTGAAAGGCTGTTTTCAATAGGCAGCGAGATTATAAGAAAGGCCAACATAATTTTCGGTATCGGACTTATGGAAAACGCCTATGACAAAACATATAAAATAACCTTTGTTGAGGCGGACAAAATACCGGAGGAAGAGCCGGTGCTTTTGGAGGAAGCCAAAGGCGCCATGGGCAAAATATTTATAGACGCCTGCGACGTGCTTATACTTCAGAAAATAGGCAAAAATTACAGCGGCGGCGGAATGGACCCAAATGTTGTTGGCAGGTCAAGGCTGCCCATAGGCATTAAGTCTGAGAGAATGGGCATTTTCGAGCTTAGCGAGGAGTCCCACGGAAACGCCACGGGAATGGGCCGCGCCGATGTTGGAACAATGAGATTTTTCAAGCAAATATCCTTCGACGATACATATCCCAACGCCGTTACGGACCATGACAGCTCTGTTTACAAAATACCTCTTATTGCCGAGAACGAGAAAGAATGCATACAAACCTCAATGGCCATATGCCTTAACATGGACGTTAACAACCCAAGAATAATAATGCTTAAAAACTCGCTGGAAATTGAGGATATGCTTATTTCGGAGGCCCTTATACCTGAGGCAAAAAAAAGCGACAGGCTTACTATTATTGGAGAGCCTTTTGAGCTGGAATTTGACGGCGAGGGCAACCTTGTTACAAAAATTTGAAACATCGTTTTTATGGGCGTGTTTGCACACGCCCTTTTTTTGTAT